>NC_014392.1:427500-727500 GCF_000145215.1 Caldicellulosiruptor obsidiansis OB47 | reverse complement strand
GTTGGAGAAAGACCTAAATCACCCACCCCTCGCGACACAACAAGCCTGATATATCCTTCCCTGATATTGTTTATCCTGCAAGTTTTCTTTAGAGCTTCGATCATCTCTTCTTTTGAGATTGGAATTTCCATATAGATTGCTTTTGCTGCCTGATAAAGCCTGTCCACATGTTCTTTGCATTTAAAAATCTTGCCGTTATAGACCCTTATACCTTCAAATACTCCATCTCCATACAAAAAACCATGATCAAACACTGAAATTTTGGCTTCTGACTTCTTGTAAAATTCTCCATCGATATATATTAGTTTTTCCTCCATCTGAAGCATTTCCCCCTATGTGTATATTATTTTGAAATGAGCAAAAAAGGATTAATTATTTATTGTATTATACTTAAAAAGCTTTGTCGACATGTTTTTTATAAAACTGTCTGGTTTTTAAAATGATTTTTTCGCCTATAACTAATTAAATGATACATAAATAATCATTTTTTATACATTATACTTGAGCAAAAGAAAAATTACAATAACAAAAAAGGACCTTTTTAAAAGGTCCTTTTTGAAAGTTGATAAAATAGCCTATTGAACACTTTCTAAGATTTTGCACATCCATTCATATGCCTTGACAACCTCATCCAAAACAGCATACTCAGATGTTGTGTGAGGGTTATAATACCCAACAGAAAGACAAAAACTGCTAATTCCAAACCTGTCTGCAATAAACCTTATATCAGCAACATGAGGACTTTTTTCCCTTTTTGCAGGAATTCCTAAGGATTTTCCTATCTCAATCACTTTGTCAACACATTCATTTTTAAAACATACATCCTTCCCACCATAGCTGCAGACAACATCCCCAAACCCTCTTCTGTCAAGACCAATCACAAGGTTTACTCCTTTGAAAAATTCTGGATGATTCTCAATAAAGAACTTCACACCCTGATGTTCATCTTCACAAGATGTAGTAAAAAGAAACTTGAATTGATAATCAGTAAACCTCAAAAGAGCTAAGATTATAGCAATACCACACCTGTCATCAGCACCTATAGGACGTATTCCATTTCCTTTTATTTTGTCTGTTTTCTCATCATAAATTACCTCAAACAACCAATTTTTACCCAAATATTCTGCCCCATATGAATCAAGATGGGCATTCAAAAGCACTTTGGGGTTTTTTCCTCTTTCACCAAAGAGATTGTTTTTAACATCATCGTCGTAAAAGATGAGCATCTCAGAAAGTTCATTTTCAACAAACTCTTTTAACTCCTCTTCCTTACCCGGATATGACTCTAAAGCACACATCTTCAAAAGAATTGACCTTATATAATCCTTTACCCCTCTGACATGATTAAAACCTTCTTACCAAGAATTATTTTTCTATTTTTATTATATCACTTTTTAAATAGAAAAATAAACCTGGCCGTAAAAAACTCAAAGCCATGGAACAGGCCTTCCATGGCTTTGCTGCTGGAGAACTTACAGCGAATTTGTCCATTTGCCGCACCTGTCACCCCACATTGCAATGACCTTGCCTTCCATTGACACTTTCACAACCTCGCACCTGTTCGAACAACCCTTGCATTCAAAAGATGATGTTGAAAAGTCAATATCAGCAGCGTCAAACCCCCTGAAATTTGTTTTTGCATTTGTCTTTTCAATGTAATCTTTTGCTAAAATGGCGCTACCTATTGCCCCCATCACATTGAAATGTTCAGGTACAATAACCTCACTTTGCAGTTCTCTTTCAAAAGCTGCCCTTATACCCTTGTTTGCTGCAACACCACCTTGAAAAACAAATGGCGGTTCTAAATTCTTGCCTCTTCCGACATTGTTCAAATAATTTCTCACAAGAGCATCGCAAAGCCCTCTTATTATCTCAGCTTTTGAAAAGCCAAACTGCTGCTTTGCAATCATGTCAGACTCTGCAAACACTGTGCATCTTCCCGCAATTCGAACTGGCCGTGTAGCAGAAAGTGCCAAATCACCAAACTGCTCAATAGGAATTTTGAGTCTTTCTGCCTGATGGTCCAGAAACGAACCTGTGCCTGCAGCGCATACAGTGTTCATTGCAAAATCTACAACCATCTGGTCTTTTATAATTATTATTTTAGAGTCCTGACCGCCTATCTCAAAAATAGTTCTCACATCTGGCACAAAATGAATTGTCGCTGTTGCATGGGCTGTAATTTCGTTCTTCACAACGTCAGCACCCAAGATAGCACCTGCAAGCTGTCTTCCCGACCCAGTTGTACCTACTCCTAAAACCTCTACATCTCCAAGAGTCTCTTTTAACTGCTTTACACCTTCTTTGACAGAATCTATAGGCTGTCCGTTTGTCCTTATATACGTCTTAAAAAGGACATTTACATTTCTATCAATGGCAACAACGTTAGTTGAAACAGAACCCACGTCAACCCCTATGTAGATTTCCTTCATACCATTACAACCCTTTCTTCCTCAACATGTTCTTGTACATTGTCAATAAAGACCTCTTTTGTCTTCCCTTTTTTCCTATTTTTCAAAAGATCAATAAAAGCTTCTATTCTGGTGAGCATATTTGCCTTCCCTGTTTGCTCATCTATTGGAAGCGATAGAATTGGAATGTCAACTTCTTTTGATATCTTTGGAATTAAACTCTGGGTTACAAGTTCTGGCAAACATGCAAAGGGCATAAGATGAACAATCCCATCAAAACCTCTCTCTTTAAAGTCTATAATATGGCCCACTGTTTCAACCGCATGACCACCAATCAAAATCTTGATATATCTTTGGCCCTTTTTTATAATCTCTTTAAACCTCTTGGGTCTTAAAATCCATGGGACCAGATTGTCATTTATCCACTCAAAAAGATACAAGCTCCTCTCAACTTCAACTCCAAGATTGCCCAAAATCTCTTCTATCCCGAAGTTGATAGAACTTTCCATAACAACATAAATTTCTCCCACAATTCCAACTCTTATTCTGTCTTTTTCTTCAACTTTTCTTGTCGGAATACTAAGAAGCATTTGCTTGCATTCTTCATAAACTCTGTACAGTTCTTTTCTTGTCTTTATTTTGTCAAACTTTTCTTGGATTTGATTCCAAACCTGAGTCGTTTGCCCTTTGTTGATTTCATATGGTCTTATTTTTTGAACCATTTTCTCAAGCTCATCAAGTTTCTGGACAAATCTGTATAACGTGTACATCCTGTTTATGACCTTATGCCATGGAACTCCATTTCGGATTTTTTGAACGTTCCTGAAAAATGCCCTCCAGTTATCCTGTGGAGCATCGAAAATTATAAGCTCAACATCGTCATAGCCAAGAGATTTCAATATATTTCTGTGAGTGTCGCCATAAAACCCTGCTCTGCACGGACCATGACCACCAGATGTGACAAGCACCTTTGCTCCCTTTTCAATTGCTTCTAAATACGTGCCCATGACCATTTTAAGAGGAATGCAAGCAAACTCTGGTGAGTATTTGACACCAAGGTCCATGGTCCTCTGTGTTGGTTTTGGTGGCATTATCACTTCATGTTCCAAAAACTCAAAAAGCTTTTTGTATACTATTGCAGAACCCATGTATGGAAAAGATACTTTCATTTTTACAATACCTCCGACAATTTTGCCCACTTTTTTCGCCTGAGCATGTCAACAAAAGCTTCTATTCTTGTGATCATATGCCCTTCGCCTGTGTGTTCATCCACTCTTAAAGTGGTAAAAGGCTTTCCAGCAACATCGCTTTCGTACTGCAAAAATCTTCCAACAATTGCATCAGGTCCACATCCGAAAGCAGTTACATGGATTACACCATCCACCTCTGGATCTTTTAGATAATGAAGACCTGCGCCAAGTACCCTGTTTGAAAACGTCCAGAAAAGCCTTTTCCTGTAGTGTTTTAAATTGTTATATGCAACCTCTTGGGGTACCATCTCAAACGTTTTTATATTTACACCTAAGGCTTCAAGTTTTTTTATAACATCCATGCTTATGAAAGAATCATACACGTCATATACATATCCTAAAACAGCAATTGTTATATCACCATCTTTTTTTACCTTTTTTAAATTCTCTTCCCATATACCTCTTCTGTAACTATCAAGTGCTTTGTCACACGAAAGCCCTTTGTTCATAAGGTTTTTAAATCTTTTAAAAACCTCTTCTGCCTTTCTCATAGCAAGTCTTATTTCCCTGTGAGAAAACCCAAACATCTCTGTCAACATTTCATAAATCTTTGGCGAGCTTATATTCTCGTTGTTTTTTTCATTTATTATGGGTGAGATAACTCTTCCTTTACTTTCTTCTACCGTTCCCTCAATTATGTCTGGAAGCCCCATAAACTTTGGACAAAAATATTCCGGCTTTTTTATCCTCGCAAACCTTGGAACAAAGACATAATCAGCTACATTCAGCCCCTCAATAACATGTCCTGTAAATATTTTGATAGGCGCACAAATGTCAGCAACAGCCGCCTTTGAACCTTTATCAAGAATACCCTTGGTTGTTGGTCCTGTGTCCACAACCTCAAACCCGAGCTCTTTGAAAAATGTATCCCATAAAGGGAAATAGTAATAATATAAAAGCGAATGTGGAATCGCAATTTTCATACTATTTAAGTCTCCTTCTTTCCCATTTTACCTTCCCTTACTATTATAGCACAATTAAAAGATTATAGTATTATAAAAAAAGGGGCAGCTTTTTCAAAAAATAAACAAAACTGCCCCTTCCTCTTTTATTAATTACTAATCCTTCGGTCGCATTGTTGGGAAAAGTAACACATCTCTAATTGAATATGAATCTGTCAGAAGCATAACCAGCCTGTCAATTCCTATTCCAAGCCCACCTGTCGGCGGCATGCCGTACTCAAGTGCTTCTATAAAATCCTCATCCATCATATGCGCTTCCTGGTTGCCTCTCTGCCTTTCTTTAAGCTGCTCTAAAAATCTCTCTTTCTGGTCAAACGGGTCGTTTAGCTCAGAAAATGCGTTTGCAATTTCCCTGCAAGTGATAAAAAGCTCAAACCTCTCTGTAAACTGTGGATTATCTTTTTTGCGCTTTGCAAGCGGAGAAACTTCAACCGGATAGTCCATTATAAACGTTGGCTGGATAAGAAAATCCTCAACCTTTTTCTCAAACACCTCATTAATAATATGACCTACCTGCCAGTTTTCCTCAACCTCAATCCCAAGATCTTTAGCAATTTTTCTTGCTTCATCCAACGAAGAAACATTTTCAAAGTCCACACCAACATACTTTTTGATTGCTTCAACCATAGTAAGTCTTTGCCATGGTGGTGTCAGGTCAATCTCCTGTCCTTGATATGTTATTTTTAATGTACTCAAAACTTCCTGTGCAACTGTGGTGATAAGCTCTTCTGTTAAATCCATCATATCTTTATAATCAGCATACGCCTGGTAAATCTCAATTGTTGTGAATTCAGGATTGTGTTTTATTGAAATACCTTCATTTCTAAACACACGACCAAGCTCGTATACTTTGTCAAAACCACCAACTATAAGTCTTTTTAAGTGAAGCTCTGTTGCAATTCTCAAATATAAATCAATATCAAGCGCGTTATGATGTGTAATAAACGGTCTTGCAGCAGCACCACCTGCAATAGGGCTCAAAACAGGAGTTTCTACCTCCAAAAATCCTCTGTCATCTAAAAATTTACGGATTGAACGGATTATCAAGCTTCTTTTAATAAAAGTATCCCGAACCTGAGGATTTACAATCAGGTCAAGATACCTTTTTCTATACCTTGTATCAACATCTCTAAGTCCATGCCACTTTTCAGGAAGTGGTCGCAAACACTTGGTGAGCATCTCAATCTCTTTTGCTTTTATTGAGACCTCACCTTTGTGAGTCTTGAAAACCTCACCTTTTACCCCTATTATATCTCCAATATCATAATACTCTTTGAACTCTTGATACTTTTCTTCTCCAACTTCATCAATCTTTATATAAATCTGGATTTTCCCTTTTGTGTCCAAAATATCCACAAACGAAGCCTTACCATGACCTCTTTTTGAAAGCATTCTTCCTGCAACACAGACAAACTTACCTTCAAACTGGTCAAAGTTCTCTTTAATATCAGTAGAATAATGTGTCGGGTCGTATTTTACCTTTTCATATGGATTGTATTTATTCTGCTGAAGTTCTCGAAGTTTTTTTATCCTGTTTTGTATCTGCTCGTTTAGCTCATCCTGTGTAAACTCAAAATCCTGCATCCCTTCTCACCAACTCCGTCTTTTTATTTTGATATCTCAAGTATCTTATATCTGAACTTTCCTGCAGGTACATTAACCTCAACAACATCTCCAACTTTCTTCCCAACCAAAGCCTTTCCAACCGGCGACTCATCAGAAATCTTAAAGTTCAGAGGATCTGCTTCCTTTGACCCAACTATTGAATATTCAAATACATCTCCAGTATCCAAATTCTGAATTTTTACGTTTGTGCCAATTCCAACAAAATCAGTTGAAACTTCATCTTTATCAATAATCTTAGCATTATTAATGAGTTGTTCCAAATATGCAATTCTTTCTTCAACTGCTGCCTGTTCTGCTTTTGCCTCATCATACTCGGAGTTTTCTGAAAGGTCTCCAAACGAACGTGCAACCTTTATCTTTTCTGCAACCTCTTTCCTCTTGACTGTCTTCAAATTTTCAAGTTCTTTTAAGTACTTTTCATATGCTTCACGAGAAAGTTGATATTTTGCTGTATCCATTTCTCTTGCCATTTTTTCCTCCCCTTTTTCAATAAAGAAAATAGACTTTATTTTTTATGATTAATTTTAATTCAAACCACTTCAATTTATGCTTGTACATTTTAACTTTTGTCAATTATAAAACAAGAAATGCTTTGTGTCAAGTAAAGAAAAAGAAAAGCCCTCAGATAGTCTTTAAATAAAAACTATCTGTGGCTAAAATTAACAGGAATATTTTAAAGACTTTTTATTCGAAAACAAAGCCAAACAATCTTAAAGGTGTCTATATATTCAAAAACGGTTGTACAAGTAAAATTAGCGTCAAAATTATTATGAACACAACTGTTAACCATGCAATTATATTAAATACTTTTGAGTTCACATACTCGCCCATAATTTCTTTGTCATTTGTAAGCCTGAGCATGTAAATAAGAATTATTGGAAGTAAAATTCCATTTATCTCCTGAGCTATTATCATAAGTTTAATCAATGGTATATTGGGAAATAAAATTATTCCAGCACCTATTATAATAAAAAAAAGTATTATCCCATAAAACGCAGGGGCTTCTTTGAATTTCTTGTCAAGTCCATTTTCAAAGCCAAATGCTTCAGTGATTGCATATGCTGTTGAAAGCGGCAAAATAAATGCACCTAAAAGCGACGCACCAAAAAGTCCTATTGCAAAAAGAGCTGATGCATATTTCCCTGCAAACGGCTCCAATGCTTTTGCTGCATCTTCTGCCGTTTCAATACTAACCCCATGTTTGTAAAGTGTTGCTGCTGTTGCAACAACTATGAAAAACGCAATAAAGTCTGTCCAGAAGGCTCCCAAAAATACATCCCATCGCTGGTACTTAAGGTTTTTAACATCAACCCCTTTATCCACAACAGATGACTGCAAATAAAACTGCATCCACGGTGTTATTGTTGTTCCTATCATAGCAATAAAAATCAATACAAAATTGGGCTCAAAACTAAACGAGGGTAAAAATGTATTTTTGAATACCTCTTTCCAATCCGGTTTTGCCAAAAATCCTGAAATTATATAGCTAACATAGATTACCATAAGCCCTAAAAAGAACCTCTCTGTTTTTCGATACGAACCCCTATTGATAATATACCATACAAAAATAGCAGTAATAGGAACTGAGATATATTTAGATATACCAAATATTTCAAGGCTTGCTGCAATTCCTGCAAACTCGCCAACTGTTGTTGTAAAGTTGGCAATCAAAAGGGTCACCATTGCAAAAAATGTCATTTTCACCCCAAAATTTTCTCTGATAAGGTCAGAAAGTCCCTTGCCTGTTACAACACCCATTCTTGCTGCCATCTCTTGAATTATTGCCAAGCTTATTGTTATCAGAAAAAGTCCCCATAACATCTTGTAACCAAACATGGAACCTACCATTGCATATGTTGCAATACCTGATGCATCATTGTCAGCTGTTGCAGTCACAAGCCCTGGCCCAATTACACTTAAAATTAAAAGAATATTTTTCAGTCTGGAGCTTTTTGTCGTCTGTACCATCTTTACATCACCTCTTTCGTATCAAGCTAATGCCTACAGCAACAGTTTTCTTTTCATCTTCAAAAGTTCGTACACAATATCGTTTATAATTACAACTCCAATGAGCTTCTTATTCTCATCAATAACAGGCACAGCAAGAAGGCTATATTTTGAAATAATCTCAACAAGAGAATTAACATTGTCAGTGTCTTTAACACAAACTACGTCTCTGTTCATTATCTCATAAAGCGGTGTTTGAGGCTCAGAGATTACCAAATCACGCAAAGACACAACCCCGCAAAGCCTTTCTTCATTGTCCACAACATACAGATAATAAATTTCATCTGGTTCAGGCTTTAATCGTCTTAGCTCCTCTATTGTCTGCTCAACAGTAAAATGTGTTTTGAAAGCAATAAAATCTGTGGTCATTATTGCACCAACTGTATTTTCTGGATATTCCATAAGCTCTTTGACTTCTTCTGATGCCTCTTTTTCCATCTCGTTCAGAAGTTCTTCTGCTCTTTCTTCCTTTATCTCATCCAGAATATCTGCAACCTCATCAGCCGGCATTTTCTCAAGCACATCTGCAGCCTTTTCAACAGGAAGACTTTCTAAAACATTTCGCTGTGCCTCAACATCAAGCTCTTCCAAAACATCTGCAGCTTTCTCTTCATCCAGTGTGGAAAATATATAGGCCTGTGTCTTTTTGTCAAGTTCTTCAATAATATCTGCCAAATCTGACGGATGCAGGGTAGAAAGCTTTGAATATGTGGTTGAAAGTTTTAGATCAAGTCGTGGAGAAGCAAGCGGCTGTACATCATCCCATAAAATAAGACGCGAAGGAATGTTTTTACCAAGCGGTTTTAACACCTTTTTCAGAGGTTTTGCAAGACCAAGCCTTCTCAAAAGCCCTTCAAGGCCGATATCTACAGCTATTACATAAACACCTGTAGAAAGTACTGCAAGTCTTATATCATTTACCCTTACAACTTTTCTGCCATTCATATCCACAATCTGCTTATCAAGAATATGGCGAACAAGCATGATTGTGTCCTCTTTTTTAACATTAATTGGTTTTAAGTTCCTGGTTTCAATTACATACTGACCTTTCTCCTTGTAGATTATGAAAAATGAAAAGTCCACAATTTGAGTTTGACCGCCACTTTTTACCTTCGCAGCAATTACTTTGGGTCTTATATAACTTGCATCAACAACCAAGTCTAAAAGTCTTCCTACAACCTTTTTTTCTTCTGAAAAGACCTTGTTGCCGATTACTCTGCTAAGATAAAAGCTTGTGACATTTGGCATTTTAACACCCCTCCTTTTTTGAATTTTCATTTTTGTTGTCATTTGGTGGAGGGGTGCTAAAAGCCTTTAAAATCTATTTGCAAAAAGGTGTATTTATCCCTTTATTTTCTTCCAAACAGAGAAAAATTAGCACCCCTCCACATTCCAAAGTACAATTGCTTTTTGCTGTCCAATCCTGCTTACTCACAGGACCAGAATCCATCTTTTCTCTCAACTCCTTCTTTAAGAAGATTTTCGCAATAGCAAAATTTTATACATTGCTATTAAAAACAAAAAGTGCTTTCACCCAAAGCTTAAAAACGAGGTGAAAGCACACTTATAGCCATTTTTAAAGCTACCTCGTACAAGCTTTGGCACTACACGGCATAAAAAGCTGCATTAGGTTATGCCTTGGTTTCGGCAAAACCTGTTCACCAGCTCAGATTGTCTCCAATCTTTCGCGGCAGCAGCCTATATCCCTGTAGGAGCCTCGCCTACCGAGATATCTTACAATATTCATTTTTCAACTTCTATTTTAGCACAATTTTTTCTTTTATCAAGCCTTTTTCGGCAAAAATTTTATGTTTTCTGGGTCATTTTTAAAATTTCTTCAATTATCTCTTATTTTCTCTAATATGAAATCAAACATTTTGTCTTTTTCTATCACATCAGGATGTAAAATTGGCTTTGAAATAAGATTTTTTATCCCTTCTGGAACCTCAAAACACGTCTTTGTGTACAAAACCTCAACCGCTTCAAACGGGTCAATATTATTATATTCACTATCAAACAAAGCGTTCAAAACATCTTTTGCAAATTTGTAAGGATTTGCAGTTTGTAGCACAACCGTTTTTGTACTATCCAAGGTTTGCTTCTGGTACTTGCTGTAAACATCAAACCCAACAGCAGAGTGCGGGTCAACAAGATAACCATATTCGCTGTAAATAGTCTTTATGCTATTTCTTGTCTGGTCATCTGTGGAAAAATCGCCCCAGAAACTCTCTTGAATCTCTTTTAAAACCTTTTCTTCAACTTTGAAATACCCCTCAGTCTTCAAATCTAACATGTATTTTTTTACTTTTTCTGAATCTTTTGTAACCAAGTATAATAACCTCTCCAAATTACTTGCAACAAGGATGTCCATTGAAGGTGAAATTGTTTTGTAAAATTCTCTTCTTCTGTCGTACAAGCCTGTCCTGATAAAATCTGCAACAACACTGTTTATGTTCGAAGCAACAATAAGCTTATTTATAGGAATTCCCATGATCTTTGCAATAAAACCTGCCAATATATTACCAAAATTTCCTGTCGGAACAACAAAGTTTATTTTTTCACCTTCGCGAATATCACCATTCTTCAAAAGTACAATATAGCTCCAGATGTAGTATACAATCTGTGGAAGAAGCCTACCAAAATTTATTGAGTTTGCGGAGGTAAAGAAAAACCCCAGATTTTCGATTGTATCTATGCATTTTTTGCTTGTGAAAATCTCCTTCACACCAGATTGGGCATCGTCAAAATTGCCTTTTATTCCGGCAACAAAAGTATTTCTGCCCTCCTGGGTTATCATCTGTCTTTTTTGAACCTCAGACACACCCTCAGATGGATAAAATACAACTATCTTTGTTCTATCCACATCCCTAAATCCTTCTAACGCAGCCTTGCCGGTATCGCCTGATGTTGCAACAAGTATGAGTGCCTGTTTGTAAAAAGTTGGCATTGATTTTAGCAAAAGATGAGGTAGCACCTGCAATGCAACATCTTTAAAAGCGTACGTCGGACCATGCCACAACTCAAGTGCAAAAAGACTCGAGCTGAGCTTTTTGATAGTCACAACATCTTTTGTGTCAAACTTGCCACGGCTGTATGACTTGTCAATACAATCAGCAATTTCATCATTCGTAAAATCAGTAAGGTAGAGCTCAAATATATATTTTGCAAGATTTTCGTAAGAGTCTATGTTTTTTATCTTACTTAAATCAAGAGAAGGAATTGAAACAGGGGTGTAAAGTCCTCCATCCTCAGCTATTCCTCTGTAAATTGCCTCTTTTGCCTGTACTTCTTTATTTCCTCTTGTACTTATATATCGCATCCACTTCACCTCAAGTCTTACTTTACTTTCTCTTTTTCAAGCAGTTTTTCGTTCAACTTGTACGACAGTACCATGAGACTATCAATCAGATGCACATTCTCAACAACAACATCACCTTTTACTTCAATCTCCTTTGCAGTAAAATTCCAAATACCCTTTATTCCACCTTCAACCATTATATCTGCAACCTCTTGTGCAACATTTGCCGGTACGCACAGAACACCTATGTCAACATCGTTCTTTCTTATAAAATCTTTAAGTTTGTCAACATGCTCAATCTTTATATCGCGGATAGCTTTTCCTACCTTTTGAGGGTCAATGTCAAAAAGTCCAATGAGTCTAAACCCCTTTTTATAGAAGTTGGCATAGTTTGCCAGTGCTTGCCCAAGGTTACCTACTCCCACAATGACCATTTTAAAATTCCTGTCAAGTCCCAAAATTTTTACAAGATTCTCATAAAGAACCTGTGTGCTGTAACCATATCCTTGCTGACCAAACCCGCCAAAATTGTTAAAGTCTTGTCTTACCTGTGAAGCTGTATAACCCATTCTCTGACTCAGCTCTGACGATGATATCCTCATTACATCATGGTTTAAGAGATCTTCAACATACCGAAGATACCTCGGCAGTCTTCTTATAACCGCAAGTGAAATGTTCTTTTTTTTGAACAATTTTCCTCCCCCTTATCTTCTTTTGATATTTTTTTGACATACTTCTTCTAAATTAAAAGCCTGTTTCAATTTTAAAACAGGCTGTTATCTTCTTTTCCCGTCAAATCGTTTGTTGTACTCACTAAGCTTTTGATTGCTGTCTTTTAAAAACTTTGAAAGTTTTGCTTCAAAATCATCATTAGCTCTTTTGGTTTTATTTTCTCTTTTCATTGTTTCCTTTGCTCTCTTTATTGATAGGCTAATTTTACCATCTTCTTTTACATTAATAACCTTTACTTTAACAGTTTGATTTTCTTTTAAATACTTTTTTATATCCTCAACATACTCTTCTGCCACTTCTGAGATGTGAACAAGCCCAACACTACCGTTTGGAAGCTCAACAAACGCTCCAAACTGTGTTATGCCCTTTACAACACCTTCCAATATTTGACCTCTTTTGATTAACACAAAATAGCCTCCTCTATTCTTTTTTCTTTTTGTTTTTATCTATAAACACAATTTCATCCTTGCCAACAAGTCCAAGCTTTTCCCTCGCCACCTGCTGAATGTAGTCTTTTGTACCAACATACTGCGCAAGCCTTTTTAGATATTCATTTTCTTTTTTGATTCTTTCTATCTGGACAATGATTTCCCTCTGCTGAGCCTTTACCTGTCTTAAAATCATCTGCTGCTTAAAAACTGTAGTAGCAGAATATACTAAAAAGGATATTACAAATATAAGCACAAAAATTCTTTTAAGAACTTTAAATAATTTTTTCATGGCTTGTCTTCCTTTTTGGAAACCCTCAAAAGTGTAGTTATATTCTATCACACTTCATCTTTTATTAAAAGATAAAACTTTGTTCACCTTTTTTAAAAATCCTTTATAGAGTGGCGAAATGGTATTTTCATAAACATAAATACCGCTAGCTATTGCCAAAAAAGTGTACCATTTGAGTGTATAAAAATTTATAAACATAAGACCCGCTATCAATACCGCCGTGGATAAAATTGAAGATGAAAAAAATAAAAGTTCTTTTGTGCGGCGCTTTAATATTCTTTTGAAAAAGAATGAATCGAATACAACTCCTACTACAAACCCAAGGAAAAAACAGCTTGTAAAATCCGAAATCTGAACAAATATGCTTGCTGGCAATCCTTTTCGCCTCTCATTTAAAAAGTCGTGATAGCAAACCTTTTTTAGGACTTTCACCATACTCAAGCGAATAAATCTGCCCTTCTATGAATACCTCACCTGTCTCTGTGTTTATTTTATTTATTCTAAGGTCAAATCCTTTTATCATAAGCAATTCATCGTTTATAACCAATATGATATTGTTCTCATCAAAGCTCTCAACATCATCAACACCATTTATTGTTATCTTTTCCCTGTTCTCGATAAGTACACTGTGAATTTTAGATTTTAGATTTTTTCTTTCATCCATTACCATGTGGCATCCTTCAAAAATACTTTCAATGTTACATAATAACTATATTCCCTTTGACCTAAAATTATGTCAAAATATCACCTGAAAGCTTTACTCAATCACTTCATACATGGAACTTGATAAATTTTTTTGAACCTTCTCATCAACGCTTGCCACTTTACATTTAAAAACCCTGTCACCAAAGTGTACCTCAATGACATCTCCAACTTTGATATCTGTTGACGGTTTTGCAACTTTTCCGTTCACAAATACTCTTCCCGCTTCGCACGCTTCCTGTGCCAATGTTCTTCTTTTGATAATTCTCGACACTTTTAGATACTTGTCTATTCGCATCTTTTAAAGTCCCCACCTTCTTTGAGCCTTCTGAGAAACCATAAAAGTGGTGAAAAATTTATGGCTGCAGCTATAAACTGGCTGCAGCCGGATTCCTACTGAAGCAAAGTTTTGCCCCTCTTTTTATAAATTTCTATATTCGTCAAAAAAACTATTTTGCAACAGCATCTTTCAGCATCTTGCCCGCTTTAAATACAGGAACTTTTGTTGCTGGAATCTTTATCTCTTCTTGAGTTTGAGGATTTCTACCAACTCTTTCAGCTCTTTCTCTTACCTCAAATGAACCAAAACCAACAAGCTGAACCTTTTCCCCCTTAGAAAGTGCCTCTGTTACCGCATCTACAAACGCATTGAGTGCCTTTTCAGCATCCTTCTTTGTAAGACCACTCTTCTCTGCCATTGCCGAAATCAAATCTGTTTTGTTCATTCTTTCTTACCTCCTCGCGTATTTTGTGATATTCTAAATATTTCTATTCTATATTTATATCAAAAATCCTTCTTTTTTCAAGCCTTTTCTAAACTTTTTTTGCCTCTTCCCAAAATTTGTCCATATCTTCAAGGGTCATTTCATTCAATTTCTTACCTTGTTTGGAGGCGCTTTCCTCTACATATGAAAATCTGGTTATGAACTTCTCGACGGTGTTATGCAAGGCTTCTTCAGGGTCAACTTCAAAAAATCTGGCTATATTCACAACTGCAAAAAGAATATCGCCAATTTCTTCTTCAATCTTCTCTTTTTTATCATTCTTCGACAAACATTCTTTCAGTTCTTCAAGCTCTTCATATACCTTATTTAGAGCACCTTCGAAACTTTCCCAATCAAAACCTACTTTAGCTGCTTTTTCTTGAACCTTATAACTTCTCATAAGAGCTGGAAGATGTTTCGGAATTCTTTTCATACTATCTGTAATGGTTTCAATTTCTTTTTCATTGTTTTTAATTTTATCCCAGTTCTGAAGCACCTCTTCAGCGGTTGAAAAGTTATCGCTACCGAATACATGTGTATGCCTTCTCTTCATCTTCTGACAGATATCATAAATAACCTCGTAGATATCAAATTTACCGTTTTCCTGAGCAATTTTGGCATGAAATACAACCTGCAAAAGCAGATCACCAAGTTCTTCCTTGAGTTTTGCAAAGTCTCCTTCGTCTATGGCTTCAATAACCTCATATGTCTCTTCGATCAGGTATTTTTTAAGACTTTCATGTGTTTGCTGTTTATCCCACGGACATTTGTTTCTGAGTATGTCCATTATTTTCACAAGTTCCTCAAAGCTTTCTCTCATCTTTTGACCTCTCCTGCACGGCAATTTTTATAACCTATATTATACCACTATTTTTAGAAATGAGCTGTGATTTTTTTATGAGATACTTTCTCTTGGTTGCAAGTCCTCCTCTTATGTGCCTCTCTTGCTTATTCTTCTCCAATATTGCTCTTACCTGCTTGTAAAGTTCCTTGTTGATATACAAAAGCCTTTCTGCAAGGTCGTTGTGAATTGTAGATTTTGAAACACCTAAAATCCTTGCAACTTTCCTCACAGTTGCATTGTACTTAATCATAATTTCTGCTGCAAGAAGAGTTCTTTTTTCAATATCCTCCTTCAACCTCTTGTCCTCCAGAACATTTCTCTTACTTAGGATTATATGCTACATTCTAAAGAAGCTTTCCCTACAAAAGAATAATAGTCAAGTTTTTGTCAAACTTTATGTTTGAATTTTCATAGCTTTTTTGATACTATATATTAAAATCTGTGTTAATACGGGTGATAAAAAAATGAATGAGATTGTTATAAAACAAAACTTAGCACCAAACGTGTGGCTAATGGGCATATACTCCCCGCAGGTTGCAAAAAAATCAAATCCTGGTCAGTTTGTTATATTGAGAGTTGCAGAAAATGGTGAAAGGATTCCTCTTACAATCGCAGATTTTGACAGAGAAAAAGGAGTTGTATATATCATATTTCAAGTTGTTGGCAAGACAACTTCTCTTTTGTCCCAGCTAAATATAGGTGATAGGATAATTGATTTTGTTGGTCCACTTGGTATGCCATATGAACACAATCCGGAAGATAAAAATTACCTTTTTGTAGCCGGTGGACTTGGAATCCCAGCAATATTTTCAAAAGTAAAGATGCTTCACAGTCAGGGAAAAAATATAGATATCATCATTGGTGGAAGATCAAAAGAAAATATCTTTTTTGAAGATGAATTGAAGAAATATTGTAATAATCTATACATCTCCACAAACGACGGTTCTTATGGAAAAAAAGGATTTGTGACGGATATCTTGAATGAGCTTTTGGAAAGTGGCAAAAGGTATGATGAAATATTCGCTGTAGGACCAGTCCCAATGATGAAAGCTGTTGTTGATATAACTAAAAAGTACCAAATAAAAACATTAGTAAGTCTAAATCCAATCATGGTTGATGGAACAGGTATGTGTGGGGGGTGCAGAGTAAAGATTGGAAACGAAGTGAAATTTGCATGTGTTGACGGTCCAATCTTTGATGGATTTGAAGTTGACTTTGATGGACTTATGAAAAGAAATTCATATTATCAAGACCTCGAAAATATTTCGTATAGAGAACACAAATGCAAAATTGGATTGGGGGAGTAGAGAAATTGGATGTCTTGAAAAGAGTTCCTATTAAGGAACAGGAACCTATTGAGAGGATACACAACTTTGATGAAGTGTGCTTTGGATACACACCTGATGAAGCTGTTAGGGAGGCGCAAAGATGCCTTGAATGTAAAAATGCACCGTGTGTAAAAGGTTGTCCGGTTGAAGTTAAAATACCAGAATTCATAAAGCTAATAAAAGAAAAAAAGTTCAAAGAAAGTTATCTGAAAATACTTGAAACAAATCTACTTCCTGCGATTTGTGGAAGAGTATGTCCCCAGGAAACTCAATGCGAACAGAACTGTGTTCGTGGAATAAAAGGTGAACCAATTGCTATTGGCAAACTCGAGAGGTTTGTCGCTGATTGGTTCAGACAAAACTGTGAATTTGAATTTTCAAAACCCCAGCCAAACAAAAGAAAAGTCGCAATAATTGGTTCTGGACCTGCGGGACTTTCATGTGCCTCATCCCTGGCAAAGATGGGTTATAATGTAACAATATTTGAGGCGTTTCATAAACTTGGTGGAGTTTTGTACTATGGAATACCTGAATTCAGACTTCCAAAGGAGGTTGTTGAGTGGGAGATTGAAAATCTAAAGAAGATGGGCGTTGAGTTTAGAACAAACATGATATTTGGCAAGACATTTGACTTGGAAGATTTAAAGCAGGAAGGGTTTGATGCTGTATTTATAAGCTCTGGCGCTGGACTTCCTAATTTTCTGAACATTGAAGGTGAGCTTTTAAACGGAATATATTCAGCAAATGAATTCTTGACAAGGATAAACCTCATGAAGGCATACAAGTTCCCTGAATATGACACACCAATCAAACTTGGCAAGAAGGTCGGTGTAATTGGTGGCGGGAACGTGGCAATGGACGCAGCAAGAGTGGCAAGAAGGCTTGGAAGTGAGGTTTATATCCTCTACCGAAGAACTGAGGCTGAGATGCCTGCAAGAAAAGAAGAAATTCTGCATGCAAAAGAAGAGGGGATAAAAATAATCGAGCTTGTAAGCCCCGTAAAGTTTATAGGTGATGAAACAGGACATGTCAAAGCTTTAGAACTTGTTAAAATGCAGCTTTCTCAGCCAGATTCTTCAGGCAGAAGAAGCGTAAAGCCAATTGATGGCTCAAACTTTGTATTTGAAGCAGACAATTTCATTGTTGCAATTGGACAAAGCCCAAATCCACTTGTCAAAAAAGCTATACCTGACCTTGAACTAAACCCTAATGGTTCTATCAAAGTTGACGAAAACCTCATGACAAACATTGAAGGTGTTTTTGCAGGAGGTGACATTGTAACAGGCGCAGCTACTGTCATTCTTGCAATGGGTATGGGAAAAAAAGCAGCCCAGAGCATTGATAGGTATCTAAATGCTAAAAAGGTATAAAAATTTTTAAACTTACAGCAAAATACAATGAAGGCTGCCTTCTCTCTTTTGAGAAGGCAGCCTTTACTATTAAATTAGTACTTTGTAAGATATGCGTCAATCTCCCATTGATGTACTTTTGTTCTGTAATCGTCCCATTCAAGCTTCTTTGCTTCTAAGTACTTTTCAAAGATATGATCTCCAAGCGTTTCTCTCATAAGAGTACTATTTTCAAACTCTTTGATTGCCTCTTCTAAGCTTCCTGGTAAGCTTCCAATTCCGCGTTTTGCTCTTTCTTCTTCGCTCATTTCAAATATATTTTCTTCAACTGGTTCTGGCGGCTCAATCTTGTTCTTAATGCCATCAAGCCCAGCTGCCAAAACTGCTGCAAATGCAAGGTATGGATTTGCTGCTGGGTCAGGATTTCTCAATTCAATTCTTGTCGCCTGACCTCTTTTAGCTGGAACTCTTATGAGCGGGCTTCTATTCTTTGGTGACCATGCAATATAAACTGGCGCTTCATACCCTGGTACAAGTCTTTTATATGAATTTACAAGAGGATTTGTAACAAGCGCAAACTCCCTTGCATGCTTCATAAGACCTCCAATGAAGTAATATGCCTCTTTTGAAAGCTGAAGCTTATCGTTTGGATCCAAAAATGCATTCTTGCCATCAGATACTCTCGCAAGAGACATATTTGTATGCATTCCAGAACCGTTAATGCCAAATATCGGCTTTGGCATGAATGTTGCATGAAGCCCATGTCTTTGTGCAATTGTCTTTACAACAAGCTTGAATGTCACAACATTGTCAGCTGTATAGAGTGCATCGTCATATTTAAAGTCAATCTCATGCTGGCCAGGTGCAACCTCATGGTGAGATGCTTCTATCTCAAACCCCATCTCTTCTAATGTCAATACCATGTCTCTTCTTGCATCCTCACCTAAATCAACTGGTCCTAAGTCAAAATATCCAGCATTGTCGTGTGTTTGTAAAGTTGGATTACCATTCTCATCTGTCAAGAACAAGAAAAATTCTAACTCTGGACCTACAAAGAACTTAAATCCCATTTCCTCAGCCTTTTGGAGAGTTTTTTTCAAAACACCCCTTGGACAACCAGGGAAAGGTGTTCCATCTGGAAGATAAACATCACAAATAAGTCTTGCTACTCTGTTAGGTGATGGTCTCCATGGAAAAATTGTGAATGTGTTAAAATCTGGTCTCAGATACATGTCTGACTCTTCAATTCTAACAAATCCTTCAATTGACGAGCCATCAAACATAATTTCGTTATTCAACGCTGCCTCTAATTGATCAACTGTGATTGCAACATTTTTCAAGATACCAAAAATGTCCACAAACTGAAGCCTAATAAATTTTACATCCTGCTCCTTGCATATGCGAATGATGTCTTCCTTGGTGTAATTCTTCATTACCAAATTCCCCTCCATTTTAAGATTTTTGATATATAAACAAAAAAGGACAAAGACGCCCATTTTAAACTCCAGGACGCCTTTGTCCTTTCGATTTAATTATATTATATTTTTCGAAAAAATGCAACTACATTTTTTTAATCTTTCACACCTTTTTAAGCTAACTGTGGCTGAGCATCTTCAAAAACAAGTTTTCTGAACTCTTCGCCCGTGAGCTTTTCTTTTTCTAAAAGTGCGTTTGCCACCTTGTGAAGCTTATCAATGTTCTGTTTTAGTATCTCTTCAGCCTTTTTATAGGCTTCTTCAATAATACTCTTGATCTCCCTGTCTATTTCAGCAGCAACTTCTTCAGAGTAGTTCCTTGCAAGTGCAAGGTCCCTTCCCAAAAACACCTCTTCTTGCTCTGTTCCAAAGGTCATTGGGCCAAGCTTATCAGACATTCCATATTTTGTTACCATGTCCCTTGCAATTTTAGTTGCTCTTTTTATATCAGATGCTGCACCTGTTGATACATCTTCCAAAACAAGCTTTTCTGCAACCCTTCCACCAAGAAGTGTCACAATTTCTCTCATCATATCAGATTTTGACGCATAAAACTTGTCTTCTTTTGGAAGATACATAGTGTATCCACCGGCATACCCTCTTGGTATAATGGAAACCTCATGGACAGGTTCAGAATCTGGAATCATGGTACGAACAATTGCATGACCTGCTTCATGGTATGCTGTAAGTTTCTTTTCTTTTTCAGTGTAAACTCTGCTTCTTTTTTCAGGTCCCATCAACACCTTTGCCACGGCTTCCTGAACCTCTTCCATGTTAATCTGTCTTTTACCCTTCCTTGCTGCCAAAAGGGCAGCCTCATTTAAAAGATTTTCAAGGTCAGCACCAGTAAACCCAGCTGTAATCTTTGCTATTTGAGATAGGTCAACATCTTCACCAAGAGGCTTGTTTCGTGCATGAACTTTTAAAATCTCCTCTCTTGCCTTTGCATCAGGAACATTTACAACAATCTGCCTGTCAAATCTACCTGGTCGCAAAAGTGCAGGGTCCAATATGTCAGGTCTGTTGGTTGCTGCCATTACAATTATCCCTTCGTTTGTTCCAAACCCGTCCATCTCAACAAGAAGCTGATTGAGTGTCTGCTCTCTTTCGTCATGACCACCACCAAGACCTGCTCCCCTGTGTCTGCCAACTGCATCTATCTCATCTATGAACACAACACACGGAGAATTTCTCTTTGCCTGGTCAAAAAGGTCCCTTACTCTTGCTGCACCAACGCCAACAAACATCTCAACAAAGTCAGAACCAGAAATGCTAAAAAACGGAACTCCTGCTTCACCTGCAACTGCTTTTGCTAAAAGCGTTTTACCTGTTCCAGGTGGTCCAACAAGCAAAATCCCTTTCGGGATTCTTGCACCAAGTTCGATATACTTTCTTGGATTCTTAAGAAAATCAATAACCTCTTTGAGTTCTTCTTTTTCTTCATCTGCACCTGCAACGTCTGCAAACGTGACCTTCTTTTTAAGATCCTGGATTGTCTTTGCACGCGATTTTGTAAACGACATTATTTTGCTGCCGCCACCCTGTGTTTGCTGCAGCATGAATATCCATACAAAAATCATCAGCCCTGCAAAGATAAGCATTGGCAAAAAGGTCGAAAGCCACCATGGTACTTGTGGCGGTTCTTTTGTCACTATTTGAATCTTCTTTGCCTGGATGGCTGGTTGTATCTGGTCCAAAAACTTGTCTGGAGAAGGTACAAACACATTGTCAAACTTGGTGCCGTCTGCATACTGTCCAGACACATTATTATAGCTCAGAACAATCCTTGACACTTTGCCGTCGTTTATGTCGTTTATGAGCTCTGAATAAATGACCTCTCTTCTTTCGCTCAAATTTGAAAAGAGCTGATTGTACGAAAGCCCTCCACTTAAAATATCTACAAGTAGCAAGATCACAAGGGCTATCAGAATATAAATTGTTGCAGTTTTAAATAGGTTCCTCAATTGTAAATAGGCACTCCCTTCAAATATTCTAAGATTAAATTTTATTCTATTCCAAAACGCCTATATAAGGCAGGTTCCTGTAAAGCCCTGCATAATCAAGCCCATAACCAATTACAAACTTGTCTGGTATCTCAAACCCTTTGTAATGTATCTCTACATCCACCTTTCGTCTACTGGGCTTGTCAAGCATTGTACAAATTTTTAAACTCCTTGGTTTTCTTCCTCTCAAGTACTCGGTTATATACCTCAAAGTCAGACCTGTGTCAACAATGTCCTCAACAAGCAAAACATCCTTGCCTTCTATGCTTGTGTCAAGGTCTTTAAGAATTCTTACAATTCCCGATGAAGATGTTGAGTTTCCATAGCTTGACACTGCCATGAACTCTATCTTAACAGGAATTGTTATCTGTCTTAAAAGGTCTGCCATGAAAATGACCCCACCTTTTAAAATACACACCATCAAAAAATCGTCACTATCTTTATAATCTTCAGAAATTTTTTGTCCAAGCTCTTTGACCTTTTGTCTTATCTGTTCTTCAGTTATTAAAATCTCTTTTACTTTGAGCGATATGTCTTTCACTGTCATCCGTCTCCTTCCATTTTTGTAAATTGAATTTCCAAGAAAGTCTTTGTATCTGGTTTTATTTTGTACTTCTGATTTATGGTAACTATATTTGAATAAATATCAAATATGGCAATCACTTCGCTGTCTTTTGCAAGAAGTAAAACGGAGTCGCGCCATCGTCTGGGAACTTTTTTGTCGATGAACCATTCTTTTAATTTTTTCTTACCCGCTTTAAGACAAATAAAATCACCATCTCTTCTTGTTCTGAGAAAGATCTTATTTTCTGCAATCTGCTGAGCATCAATATAGATGCTATCTTGATTCTCTATTTGGTAAGTAGTTCTAATATTAAACTTAAAATTTCTGTAAAGTATTTGATGTTCTTTATCTAAGGTTATTTCAAAACAAAAAAAATTCTCTACCTGCTTTTTATAAAATACCAGCGAATCATTTTGCTTCTCAACAACCAGATTTTTATATACCTTTTTCTTGCCAGACGAAAGAGAAAATAACTCTTCGATTTCTTTCATCATATCATACGAAATTGAGGAGTTAAAACATTCAAGTATCATTTTTATAATTCTTCTCTGCAAAAAAACTGGAAGATTTTTTGTTTTTTCAATATTTAAAATATAGTAGAAATCTTCTTTTTGAACACACTCTTGAAAAAAATTGTGCGCAAGTTCTTCTATCTGGTCATTCTCTTCTCTTATTATCTCAATGGTGCGAAAAATGGTGCTAACCACGCTTTCGCCAAATCTTTCTTTTATAAGTGGCAAAATCTCATTTCTTACTATATTCCTTTTATATTTAAGACTGTAATTTGTTTTATCAACAACAAAGGGGATATTGTTAACTCTTGCAAACTCTTCAATCTCTTCCCTTGAAATATTTATAAGAGGTCTTGCAATAATATCACGCACAGGCGGAATAGACGCAAGACCTTCCAAGCTACTTCCTCTAAACAAATTTAAAAAGAAGGTTTCAACTACATCATTTTTGTTGTGCCCCAGAAATATTCTGTCAATACTTATCTCTTTGGCTATCTCATAGAAAAAACTATATCTTGCGCTTCTTCCTGCTTCCTCTTCAGAAAGGCCTTTTTCTTTTTTTAATTTTGCAACATCAACTTTTCGTGTAATACATTTAATATTATACCTCTTGCACATTTCAATTACAAATTTCTCATCATCATCTGCCTCTGGCCTTAGCATATGATTAAGGTGTGCAACAGTTATATCCAAGCTGTACTCATCTTTTAGTCTGTACATACAATCAAGCAGCACCATTGAGTCAACGCCGCCAGAACATCCTATCAATACCTTAAAACCTTTTTTTAGCATTCCATATTTCTCTATGTTGCTCTTTACCTTCTCCATAAGACTCACTTTAAATTCACACCTCAAGATTTAAAGCTGAAAAATTGTTATATTGACACGCTTTTCAAAACATCTTCAAACTTCTTTATCTTCGCTTCCTTTTTCCACTTTTCAACAAGACTCTGGTAATACTCATCCTTCTTCTGACTCTCAATTGTTGACTTTATCTCATCCTTGACCTCGTTGAGAGAAAGCTGTTTTCTATCTGTCACCTTTATAATATGAAATCCATAACTTGTTTTGACAACGCTGCTTATTTCACCAATATTGAGAGAAAAGGCAGCATCTTCAAATTCTTTGACCATCTGTCCTTTTCTAAAATACCCAAGATCGCCACTTTTTTGTTTTGTGGTCTCATCTTCAGAATACTTTTGTGCAAGCTTTTCAAAGCTCTGACCGCTTTTTATCATCTGTAAAACTTCTTCAGCCTTTCTCTTTTTTGCAGCTTCCTCTTTCGAATCATTTACTTTAAACAAAATATGGCTTGCCTTTACCTCAACAAAGTCTGATTTATGTGAATTATAATAGCTTTCTATCTCAGCATCTGACGCCTTCTGGCTTTTAGTTACCTCATCATACAGCTTTGAAACGATCTGGGATTTTATCACCTGGTCCTTATATTCATTCTCGGTTGCGCCAATTGTCTGAAGATACTGCTTGAACTCAGCGCCTGATTGAGAGTCTGACTTGTATTGCTCAATTTGCTGGTCTATTGCCTTCTTTTCTGTCGAAGTCAAAGTAATATTTCTCTTTCTTGCCTGCTGAAGTTCAATCTGCCTTACTATAAGACCATCTAAAACGTTCTCCTTTATCTGCTGCTCGTATGTCTTGTCTCCAACCTTTTGGGATAAAAATGCTTTGTCAAGTCCGTAGTAGTTTATCTGCGACCTGTAATTGATGGCAAACTCCTTTTTTGTTATTTTCTCGCCATTTACTATGGCAACTGCTCTATTCTCATCCACGTACTTTACCATTTCAGGTGTTACAGCAATAACAATTATTAGAAGCACAATTGCTGTAATAAAAAAAATTGCAATTTTAGTTCTTTTATCCATACATCTCTTCTCCTTTGTTAAAAGTATTTTGATAATATTAATATTATAAAACAATAAACGACTAATTTAAAGCACCCCGGGGTTAAAAACTTTTTTGCTCCAAATCCTCTAAAAGAGCTACCAAGGTATCAAGCCAGTTATTTGCAACCAAGACCTGCAACGTATCATCTTTGTTTTGTGAACATGAAAGTCCTTTCTGTAAAAACCTCTCCTTTGCAGCTTCAAGCATTTCACGGTTCAAAAACTGAAGTTTAAAAAGACCTTCTTGAAGCTGCAAAACACTTATTATCCCTGCTTTTTTGCACAAACATTTCAAATATGCAACCTTTATCAGATTATCAACCTCCTTTGGCACATCCCCAAACCTGTCTATTAGTTCATCATAAATGTCATTTACATCATTTTTTGACTCGATTGACGAAATCTTTTTGTACATATTAATTCTCTCTTTTTCATCATCAATGTAACTGCTACTAATAAACGCACTGACCTTTATATCTATCTGAGGTTCAATCTCTGGCTGTACATTTTCACCCTTAAGGCGCCTTATCTCTTCTGAAAGAAGTCTTATATACATGTCATATCCAACACTGTTTATATGCCCATGCTGAAGTTTTCCAACAATAGACCCAGCACCCCTTATCTCAAGATCCCTCATAGCAATTTTAAACCCAGACCCAAGTTCTGTAAACTCCTTTATTGCAGCAAGTCTTTTTTGTGCCTGTTCAGACAGCACCTTGTCTTTTCTAAACGTAAAATATGCATATGCAAGCCTCGAAGACCTGCCTACTCTTCCTCTTAGCTGATAAAGCTGAGCAAGACCAAGTCTATCGCTGTCTTCCACAATAAGTGTATTGACGTTGGGCATGTCAACCCCAGACTCTATAATTGTTGTACACACAAGCACATCGTACCTACCCTCAATAAAATCAATCAAGACCTCTTCAAGCTCCTCTTCTTCCATCTGACCATGAGCACACGCAATTTTCACACTATCGCCCACAAGGTTTTGAAGTTTAGCTGCCACTTCTTGTATGTCTTTTACCCTGTTGTAAAGATAAAATACCTGACCTCCTCTTGAAATTTCTTTCAAAATAGCCTCCTTTATTATCCTTTCATTGTACTCAAGCACAAATGTCTGCACTGGAAACCTGTCTTCCGGTGGGTCTTCAATCACGCTCAAATCCCTAATTCCTAAAAGTGCCATGTTAAGTGTCCTTGGTATAGGCGTTGCGGTGAGGGTTAGAACATCAACATTTGTTTTTAGCTTTTTAATCTTCTCTTTTGCTTCTACGCCAAACTTGTGCTCTTCATCAATAATCAAAAGACCAAGGTCTTTAAACTTAACATCGCTTGACAATAGCCTGTGCGTTCCAATTACAATGTCAATTGTGCCTTTCCTCAAACCCTTTATTATTTTCTTTTGCTGCGTCTCACTTTTTAAACGTGAGAGAACCTCAATTGTTACTGGAAAATCTTTCATTCGTGCAGAAAATGTCATGTAATGCTGCTGCGCAAGAATGGTTGTGGGAACAAGTACTGCCACCTGTTTTGAATCCATCACTGCTTTGAAGGCTGCTCTCATTGCAACTTCTGTCTTGCCATACCCAACATCGCCGCAAAGTATCCTATCCATCGGCTTTTCACTTTCCATATCCCTTTTAATCTCTTCTATGGCCTGAAGCTGACCCTCTGTCTCTGTATATGGGAACTTCTCTTCAAACTCTTTTTGCCACACAGTATCTTTCGAAAATTTAAAACCTTGCCCAAGCTGTCTTTTTGCATAAAGCTCAACCAAGTCTTTTGCCACAATCTCAAGAGATTTTCTTACCTTTTGTTTCTGTTTCTGCCACTCTTGTGACCCAAGCCTTGACAGTTTTGGCTGTACATCGTCTGTTCCAATATACTTCTCAATCATGTCCAAGTTTGTCGTTGGAACATACAAATAAGAAGAGTTGGCATATTCAAGCTTCACATACTCTTTTGTTGTACCCTCAACTGTAATCTTTTCAAACCCCAAGAATTTGCCAATACCATATGTCCTGTGCACAACAAAATCGCCAGGTTTTAAATCTTCAATAGTATAAAAGGCATCCTTTTTAGATTTTACCCTCTTTTTTGTCTCACTTTCCTTCTTCTTTTCAAGGTGGAAAAACGAAAGATAAACCCATTTGAGATCTTGCACTTCAATGCCCTTTTCAATAGACCGGGCTATTAGATACACTCCCGTTCTTTCTACTTCTGGTTCTTCAGCCTCAGAAAACTGTATATCTTCTCTTAAAAGTGCATCTGCCAAGTCCTCAAGTGATGTCCGACTTCCTGCAAAGATGTTTATGGTATAGCCTTTAGACATGTAATATTTCAAATCGTCTATTAAAATTTCTTTTTGCCCATTATAAGAAGGAATCTCTCTAAGAAAATTGAAAGAAATGATATCTTTGAGTTCAAGCTCTTTTACAACTGAGACAAATGTTTGAAGAATTATCGAACTCGAAAGCTTTTCTAAAACTTCGCTCATGGTAAAATAACACTCTGCCATTTTTGGAAGCACAAATCCTTTTTCTAAAAGGTCTGAAAACATCTCTTGTATCTCTTGTTCGGAAGCTTTCAAGCTGCTATAGACTTGGTTGTACTCGTCAACAAAGACAAGACATTCATCAAAAATATCAACAACTGAGAAAAATTGTTGGTAGTAATATGGATACAGTCTTTCAACATTTAGTTGAAGTTCTTCTACAACCTCTCTGAAACTCTCCTCTAAATTTTTTCTGCCATCTTCCTTCAATTTCAATTTCATTTTTTTGTAGTCTTCCTTGACGCGTTTGAAACCTTCTGAAAAGTCCTCTTCCAAATCCCACTCAATTGCCTTGTAAATCTTCACACTATCTATTCTTTCAAAAGACTTCTGAGTTTCAACATCAAAAAATCTAATTGTGTCTATCGTATCTCCAAAAAACTCAACCCTCACAGGGTACCTACTTGCTACAGGATATATATCAACTATGCCACCCTTTTGCGAAAACTGTCCTTTCTTTTCGACAGTTTTCACTCTTTCATATCCGAATTTTAAAAGCTTTTCTATAAGGATTTCAAGCTGAATGTCAAGACCTTCTGTGAGATGGATATAACCAAACTTTAAATTTGTGTACTTTTCAAAAAGGTTCTGGCTACTTAATATGAGAACATCAAAACCATCCTCAAAAATCTTAACAAATTGCTCCATTCTGTTAATTTCAGAATCTCTGCTCTTTGCAAAAGATACCACAAAAGGATTTTCTCTCTCTTGTAGACTCACCACACTATTAAAAAGGCTCATAAACCTTCTTTCCCATTCAAGCTTTGCTCTTTGAGTTGTAATAAACAACGCCTTTTTGTTAAACTTTTCACATAGAGATTTAACCACAAGCGCCTTCCCCATCTCACCAACGCCTGTAACAACAAGAGGAAGGCTCTTTTTTACTACATCTTCTTCAAGCCTTTTGAAACTTTCAAGTTTTTCTAAAACCTTTAACAAAGTCTACACCACCACATCCCCGTTTATATAATTCATTGCCCTATCTATATCACTTTCAAGCAAGATTTTTATACCGTTTGATGCTTTTTCAATTGCTCTGAATATCTTTTCTTTTTCACCATCTTCAAATTCAGACAAAACATATTTTACCATATCATATTTTGGAACACCAATGCCTATTCTGATTCTTGGAAATTCCTCTGTACCAAGGCGCTGTATTATTGATTTTACGCCGTTGTGCCCTCCATCAGACCCTTTTTTCCTCATCTTCACAACTCCAACATCAAAGGCTATGTCATCGTAAATCACAATAAGCTTTTCAGGCTTTATCTTATAAAAGTTTACTGCCTCTATGATACTTTCTCCGCTTGCGTTCATATACGTCATTGGCTTTAAAAGCAAAACCTTTTTACCGGCATATTCAAAGCTGCCAACCAACCCTTTGAATTTTATTTTATCAACCTTAGTGTTAAAAAACTGTGCCAAATAGTCAATGGTTAAAAAACCTACATTGTGTCTTGTGAAGGTATACCTGTCTCCCGGATTTCCAAGCCCAGCAATTATATAGTCCAATCTATTCTCACTCCTTTTTAATCCTACAAAAACAGGCTGCCTTTTAAAATACATCAAAAAGACAGCCTTTATTTATCTCCTTTGAGAGCAATTCTTATCTGTCCCCTTTTGTGCTAATATATTCATCAAAAAGTGTAGAAATAGCCACATCCTCGTATATTCTTGTTATTGCTTCAGCAAAAAGGCTTGCAACAGACAACACCTTTATCTTATCTATCCTCTTTTCAGGCGGAAGTGGAATGGTGTTCAGCACAACAAGCTCTTTAATAGGCGACTGTTGTATCCTTTCAATAGCAGGTCCGGATAAAACCGGGTGCGTACAGCATGCATAAACTTCCTTTGCACCATAATCCATAAGAGCCTGAGCTGCAGCAACAATAGTACCTGCTGTATCTATCATATCATCAACCATCAAACATGTCTTGTCTTTCACATCACCAATTATGTTCATAATCTCGGCAACATTTGCTTTGGGTCTTCTTTTGTCAACTATGGCAAGCGGCAGGTCAAGCTTTGTTGCAAAGTTGCGTGCACGTGTCACACTTCCAAGGTCTGGCGATACAACAACAGCATTCTCTAAGTTTACATTTTCCATAAAATATTTTGCTAAAATTGGAACACCAATTAGATGGTCAAGCGGTATATCAAAAAACCCTTGAATCTGAGGTGCATGAAGGTCCATTGTCAGGACCCTATCTGCCCCTGCAGATGTTATCAAATTTGCAACAAGCTTTGCTGTAATTGGGTCGCGTGCCCGGGCTTTTCTGTCCTGTCTTGCATATCCATAGTATGGTATCACAGCTGTAATTCTTCCTGCCGAAGCTCTTTTGAAAGCGTCAATCATGATTAAAAGTTCCATCAGGTTTTCATTAACAGGATGGCAAGTTGACTGGACTACAAAAACATCTGCACCGCGCACAGTCTCGTTTATTCTAACTGATATCTCACCGTCTGAAAACCTGCCAATCTCTGCATCACCAAGTTTTTTACCAAGGTGACTGGCTATCTCTTCTGCAAGCTCCTTGTTTGAATTACCAGTAAATATTTTTATCTCTTTTCCATGTGTTATCACTTTTTTTACCCCCAGCACAAAAGTTAATTTTTTTACCCTTCCTTCACGCAAACTATATTATAGCATAAATTGTTCAATAAAATTATCTTAAAATCTCTAAAAAATCTATTCATTTTATTATTTATTATTACCTTCATACATTTGTTTTCTCCTTAAAGCCCAACCTTCCTTTACAGTCTGCCTTTCACGGGCAATGGCAAGAGCATCTGCAGGCACATCATCTGTAATCGTAGAACCTGCAGCAATGTAAGCGTTCTTCCCAATTCTAACAGGCGCTATAAGATTCGAGTTGCAGCCAATAAACGCATTATCTTCAACAACCGTTCTGTGCTTTTTATACCCATCGTAGTTTACAAATATGGTCCCGCAGCCCAAATTCACATTTTCTCCTATGTCAGCATCTCCAATGTATGTAAGATGAGCTGACTTTGTGTTTCTGCCCACCTTTGAGTTTTTCACCTCAACAAAGTTGCCAATCTTGACTCCTTCTTCTAAGATGCTGTTTGGTCGCAAGTGCGCATAAGGCCCAACCTTTACATTGTCTTTTATCTCAGAATCCTCAATCACCGAAAACCACACGTGACACTTATTGCCTATTTTGGAATTTACAATATATGAGTTTGGACCAATTACACACTCTTCTCCTATGGTAGTATTGCCAAGTATGAATGTACCAGGATATATCACTGTATCTTTACCTATCTGCACATCTGGATGAATGTAGACAGAATACATATCTATCATTTGAACACCTTCTGCAAGGTGCTTTTTATTTATTCTTATTTTCAGCTCCTGCTCAGCCAAAAAAAGTTCGTACCTTGAGTTGATCCCCATGACTTCAAAATTATCATCACATGCAATCTTTACTACCTTCTTGCCTTCTTTATTCAGTATTTCTATGCTGTCTGTAAGATAATACTCGTGCTGGCTGTTGTTATTGTCTATCTTTGCCAAAACATCTTCAAGCGCATCTTTTGCAAAGCAATAAAATCCAGGATTTATCTCTTTTATTTGTTTTTGCTCATCTGTTGCGTCCTTCTCCTCGACAATCTTTAAAACATTGCCATTCTCATCTGAAATTATTCTCCCATAACCATACGGATTTTCGAAGATGGCAGTCAAAAGGCAGAGCGATGCGTTTTCCTTCTTTCTTTTTTCAGAAATTCTTTTTAGTGTATCTGCTTTAATAAAAGGTGCATCTCCATAAAGAACAAATACATCTTCTGCCTCTTTTGATACTACGTCCATTGCGCACATCACTGCGTGGGCAGTCCCAAGCTGTTTTTTCTGGTGAGCAAACTCTATGTTTCTCCCATCTAATACTCTGTAGACATCCTCTTTTTTATTACCCACAACAACTATTATCTGACTACCTTCAAAGTTTTTCTGTATTTCATCTATCAAATAAAGTATCATTGGCTTTCCCATTATCTTCTGAACAACCTTAGAATACTTTGACTTCATTCTTTTGCCTTCACCAGCAGCAAGTACAATAAACGTTTGCCTTTTCATTTCAAATCACCTTCACCAATTTCTTCAAACTTCACAACTTCTATTCCCGCTTCATCAAAGATCTTCTGGCTCATCTCATCTGGATACGAACCTTTGTATATGACCTTTTTTATTCCTGCGTTTACTATCATCTTTGCGCATATCACGCAAGGATATGTTGTTGTATAAATTATACTTCCATCTATCACAACACCCATTTTTGCTGCCTGGATTATGGCGTTTTGTTCCGCATGGAGTCCTCTGCAAAGCTCATGTCGCTGCCCTGAAGGAATATTCAACTTTTCCCTAACACATCCAACCTCTTCACAATGAGGAAGACCCATTGGAGCTCCATTGTACCCTGTTGCAAGAATCCTTTTGTCTTTTACTATCAAAGCTCCAACCTTCCTTCTGAGGCAAGTGGAGCGCTCTTTTACTATATCTACAATCTGCATAAAGTATTCATCCCATGTGGGTCTCATCTCAAAATCCTCCATACAACTTTTCTTGAAATTGTATTTATACCTTATCCAATGCTACTTTGTGCCAAACAGTCTGTCACCGGCATCACCAAGCCCGGGAACAATGTAGCCGTGGTCATTTAGTTTTTCATCAACCGCTGCGCAGTAAATCTCAACCTCTGGATGATCTTGAGTCAACCTTTCAATCCCTTCTGGTGCTGCAATGAGACACATAAGTCTCAAACTTTGAGGATTGTATCTTTTTATATAGTCAAACGCAGCAGATGCAGACCCCCCTGTTGCAAGCATTGGGTCAAGCACAATTATGTCTCTTTCGTGGACATCCTGTGGAAGTTTGCAGTAATACTCAACAGGCTTTAAAGTCTCAGGGTCTCTGTAAAGACCAATATGCCCCACCTTTGCAGCAGGAATTAACTTTAAAAGTCCATCCACCATACCAAGCCCGGCGCGCAGAATAGGCACAATGGCAAGTTTTCTTCCAGAGATCACTTTGCACTTTGCAACCCCAACAGGTGTTTCAATTTCAACTTCTTTTAAAGGCAGATTTCTTGTAACCTCATACGCCATGAGCATTGCTATCTCTTCAACAAGCTCCCTGAACTCTTTAACCCCTGTGTTTTTGTCACGAATTAAAGTCAGCTTGTGCTGAATCAAAGGATGGTCAAATACATACACATTCTTCTTGTACTCTACCATAATCCTTTCTCCTTTCTAAAAATTTATGAAGCTTGAATGATTACTGCTGCTCATCCTCTATCAGATGTATCTTATCAACTCTTCTCTGATGCCTTCCACCTTCAAAAGCTGAAGATAAAAAGGCATCTACAATCTCACATGCAAGCCCTTCACCGATAACCCTTGCACCCATCGCAAGAATGTTTGCATTGTTATGAGCTCGTGCAGCCTTGGCAGAAAATGTGTCATGACAAAGCGCAGCTCTAATTCCCCTAACTTTGTTCGCAGCAATAGAGATTCCAATTCCAGTTCCACAGATGAGTATACCAAAATCATATTGCCCGTTTTTTACTGCCAGCGCTACATCTTTTGCAATATCTGGATAGTCACAAGACTCTTCTGAATATGTGCCAAAGTCTTTGTATTCAATCCCTTTTTTGTCAAGATGTTTCTTTACAGCCTCTTTGAGATTAAAGCCTGCATGGTCAGAACCTATTGCTAATTTCAATTTTATCTCTCCCCTTTCAAAAACTTTATAAATACATTTATAACAAAGAGCACAAAGAAGGCTCATATCTTTGCGCCACCTCTAAGCCAAAATCAAAACTGTCAAACACGCCTTTTTCTTTTAAGATGGATTTTACAGTCATCAACGCAACATCAGGGTGATTGTTCTCCTCACTCAAATGTCCCAAGTAAATCCTCTTTGTCCTTTCAAGATTCAACTTTAAAATCATCTGGGCTGCCTGTTCATTTGAAAGATGACCTTTGTCACTTTTTATTCTCTGCTTAAGATGGTAGGGGTAAGGACCAAACATCAGCATCTCAACATCATGGTTTGACTCAAGCAAAATAATATCTGAAAAATCTATCATTGTTGCAACGCTATCATTTACATGTCCAACATCTGTACAAATCGAAACTTTTTTGTTTTTGACATAAAAGCAAAACCCCATAGGGTCAGATGCATCGTGAGGTATTGAAAATGTATCAACTCCAATACTACCTACCGAAAAGCTTGTCCCTGTCTCAATTAGCTTTACATAACTTTCGTCCACTTTACCAAGAAATCTCTTTATACTTTCCCATGTCTTGTGATTTGTTATAATGGGAACATTAAGTTTTCTAAAGTAAATACCTGCACATTTAACATGGTCAGAGTGGTCATGAGAAAGTAAAATTGCATCAATTTTTTTATTAAACCCAATTTTTTCGAGTGCCTGGACAAGTTTTTTAAAACTTACACCAGCATCAACTATAATTGTAGTATCTTTGTATGAAATCAAAATACTGTTGCCACTGCTTCCACTGTACAGCGGACAGAAAATAAGTTTATCTGACATTTATTATTCTACCCCTTTAATTTTATCTCCTTGAAATCTTTGCACCAAGCTTTGAAAGCTTTAAATCTATGTTTTCATACCCTCTATCAACATTTTTTGCATTGTAAATTACAGTTTTTCCTTTAGCCGCAAGCCCTGCAACAATCAAAGCAGCACCTGCCCGAAGGTCCACAGCAACAACCTCAGCCCCCTGAAGACTTTCTACACCTTCAACAACAGCAACTCTTCCCTCAACCTTAATGTTTGCTCCCATTTTTTTGAGCTCATCAACATACTGGTATCTATTTTCCCACACACCCTCTGTCACAATACTCGTACCGCTACAAAGACTTAATAGCACTGTCATCTGAGGCTGAAGGTCTGTAGGAAAACCTGGGTATGGCATTGTCTTTATGCTTGAACTTCTTAGCTTTTGCTTGCAAATGACCTCGATGCTGTCTTCATAAGTTATAACCTCTGCACCCATCTCAACAAGCTTTGCTGTGAGCGACTCTAAATGCTTAGGAATCACATTTTTTACAACTATATGTCCTTTTGTTGCGCATGCAGCTATCATATATGTCCCTGCTTCTATCTGGTCAGGAATAATAGCATACTTTGTTGGATAAAGCCTGTCTACACCCTCAATTCGGATAACATCTGTACCTGCACCCTTAATTTTTGCACCCATGCTGTTTAGGAAATTTGCAGTGTCAACAACATGCGGTTCTTTTGCCGCATTTTCTATTATTGTTATACCTTTTGCCTTGACAGCAGCAAGCATAAGATTGATTGTTGCACCAACAGATACAACATCCAAATATATCTTTGTACCAACAAGCCTATCTGCATACGCCTTTATCATACCGTTTTCTATTCTAACATCTGCACCAAGTGCTCTAAACCCTTTGATATGCTGGTCAATAGGCCTTGAACCAAAATTACAACCGCCTGGCATAGCAACTTCTGCCTTGCCAAACCGGGTAAGAAGTGCTCCAATAAGGTAATATGAAGCTCTTATCTTCTTGACACTTTCATATGGCGCTATGTAGCTGTGCAAGTTCCTCGCATCTATTTTAAGAGAATGATTGTCATATTCTATCTTTGCTCCAAGCTTGAGCAAAATATCATCCATTGCAAACACATCTTCAATTAAAGGAAGGTTTTCTATAACACTTTCTCCCTCAGACATTAAAGCTGCAGGAATTACAGCAACTGCAGCATTCTTTGCACCGTTTATTACAACCTCACCTTCTAAAGGATAGCCACCTTCTATCACAATTTTTTCATAAGTCTCTTTCAATTTCTGCACCCTCTCTTTTAAAAAAACTCTTATCCATTTTCCCATTCTTTTATATTATATTCTTTCTTGCGAAATCTGAAAAGAAGAATATTCTTTTCATCAAGCCAATTATAAGTTACAGTGAAAATGAAAAAGTAGTGTAATTTTCTAAAAAATGATATAATAATAATTAGTCAAAAAATTACAGCTGAAGGGGATATAGAAGGTGAAAGTCGGTGTTGTTCAAATGAAGATATCAAATAGTATCGAAAATAACCTTATCAAAATTACAAATTTTTTAGAACAAGCAAAGGTCGAAGAGGTAGATTTGATCTGCTTTCCTGAGATGGCACTGACTGGCTATAATATCCAGCTTCTAAAATCAAGAGTTTTGAATGATTTAATTTTATCTGCTATTGATAAAATTTCTCAACTTGCAAGTAAATATTCAATTTGCTGTATAATTGGTCATCCATTTTTCGAAGGTGAAAAATTAAAAAACCGTGCATCAGTAATATTCCCCGATGGTAGATACAAAAAATATGACAAGTTGCATCCGACCGAGCTTGAAATGAAAATATTTTCTGAAGGAAAAGATACTCTTGTTTTTGAGTATAAACAAAAGCGTTTTGGCATAGCCATTTGTAGAGACCAAAATTTCTATAATATATTCAAAGAATATAAGGACAATGCCTGTGATGGAGTTTTTGTATTAGCAGCACATTATTATAATCCTAAGGAAGCCAGATGGAAAATTGATAAAAATAGAAGTATTCCAATTACAAGAGCTGTTGAAAATGAATATTATGTGTTTTTGGCAAACGCAACAGGTGCTCATCTTAACATGATAAGCCTTGGTCATAGTCTGATTGTAGATAGAAACGGATGTATTGTATGTGAGGCAAACGAAACAGAAGAAGTTCTCTTAACAGCAGAAATCTGAACTCTATATTTCAACCAAAATAACATCTTCCCCAATCTTTTTTATCTTATCCCACGGAATCACATAGTCTTTTTCTTTGGAGAAGATGTTGCCCACAGAAAATGGTGCCGGGACAACTATTGCATCTACTTTTCCAGTTTTGACATCAACCTCTAAATCACAAACCTTGCCAAGCTTTTTACCATCAGAGATGTTTATTACATCCTTTTCTCTCAAATCCGAAGACTTATACATCTTCTTTTTACCACTTTTCAAGCATTGTTGTCTTTTATTATTATATGCAAAAGTTTTTTTCATGTGAAAATTCCTCAGAACAAAAAAGCCGCAGGTACATTCTATATTTGCCTGCGGCTTTATTAGCATGAGTAAGTACATTCAAATCTCGGTTATAATTGGAATTATCATTGGGTTTCTGCGTGTCTTTTCAAACAAGAAATTCCTCAGATTATCTTTTAAAATTACCTTTATTGCGTTAGGCTCAGTAATATCGTTTTTGTAGCAAAAGTAAAGAACATCCTTTATCACTCTTTTCGCCTCTTCAATCAGGGGCTCAGATTCTTTTATATATATAAAGCCTCTTGTGATAATATCCGGTCCAGAAAGGACATCTCTTGTTGACGAATCAATTGTGAGCACAACAATGAAAAGCCCGTCCTGGGCAAGATGACGTCTGTCGCGCAAAACAACATTTCCTACATCTCCAACTCCAAGTCCATCAACAAGCACATTCCCTGCTTGCACCATTCCAACAACCTTTGCACCGTCTTTTGTAATCTCCAAAACCTTCCCATTTTCTAATACAAATACGTTTTTTTCTCCAAGCTCCATTGCGAGCTTTGCATGGTGTATCAAATGTTTAAATTCGCCATGCACCGGAATACTGTATTTGGGCTTGGTAAGATTGTGTATGAGCTTTATCTCTTCCTGGCAGGCATGACCTGACACATGAATGTCATCAATGTCTTCATATATCACCTGTGCACCTTGCCTAAATAAATCGTTTATTACTCTATTTACAAACTTTTCATTTCCAGGAATGGGCGTGGCTGAGATTATAACAACATCACCGGGTATAATCCCTACCTTTTTGTGCTCGGCAGAAGCCATTCGTGAAAGTGCAGACATAGGCTCGCCTTGGCTTCCTGTGGTAATAAGGACAATCTTGTTCAAAGGGTAGTTATCAAGTTCATCAACATCAATCAGCATCCCATCTGGCATCTTCAGATACCCAAGTTCAAGTGCTTTGTTCACAACATTCACCATGCTTCTTCCCAAAACGCAAATCTTTCTTCCTTGCTTTTCTGCCGAGTTTATAACCTGCTGTACTCTGTGAATGTGCGAAGAAAATGTTGCAACAATTACTCTCCCCTGAGCCTGGGAAAATATCCTGTCAAATGTCGCACCAACAGTCTTTTCAGACAATGTAAAACCAGGTCTTTCTGCATTCGTTGAATCACATAAAAGCGCAAGGACACCCTGTTTGCCAAGCTCTGCAAACCTTATAAGGTCAATCGGCTCACCTTCAATAGGGGTAAAGTCTACTTTGAAATCGCCTGTGTGGACAATGGGACCAAGCGGTGTGTGTATAGCAACAGCAACAGAGTCAGCTATTGAATGTGTTGTTCTGATAAACTCAATGCGCATATTGTTAAAACTAATTACATCCCCTGCCCTGACAGTGAACAGCTTTACAGAGTTCAAATCTATACCAAATTCGATAAGCTTTATCTCAACAAGCCCAAGTGTAAGTTTTGTGCCATAAATTGGAATATTTAAATCGCGCAGTACATACGGTATAGCTCCAATATGGTCTTCATGACCGTGTGTGAGAATCAAAGCTCTTACCTTTTCCTTATTCTTGATAAGATATGATATGTCCGGTATTACAAGGTCAATACCAAGCATCTCATCTTCTGGGAATGCAAGACCACAGTCAATGACAACTATCTCGTCGTTTACTTCAATAACAAGCATGTTCTTTCCAATTTCGTTAAGCCCACCAAGTGGTATGATTCTAATTCGATGCTCTTGCTTTTTCTTCATAAAGAATTCCTCCAAAAAATCAAAATAAAAAGACATTTTAAAAAAGCCCTTACGAAAATGGCTTTCGCAAGAGCTTTTTTTGAAGAATTTAAAAATAAGTCATAAAAATTAGCATTCTTTTATGCTCTTTTCGGCTTTGCTTGAAGTTTTTTCTTTCTTGTGCTGAGCTCCCAGTCAAACCACAGCGCAGTTGCTATAAATATGGACGAATAAGTACCTGATATAACACCAATCAAAAGAGGGAACGTAAATTCCTTTATTGACTGAACACCCATGATATACAGAACGACAAGAACTATAATGACACTCATTGCTGTTGCAATTGACCTTCCTATCGTTTGGTTCATGCTAAGGTTTACAAGATCTTTGAGTTCCATCTTTCCAGCGATTCTTCTGTTCTCTCTTATTCTGTCAAACACAACAATGGTATCGTTTATAGAATAACCAAGGACAGTAAGAATTGCCGCTATAAAAGTGGAATTAAGTGGAATCTTAAAGAGAGTATATACAGTCAACACAATCAGCAGGTCATGAATCAGTGCTGCTACAGCAGTTGTACCAAACCTGAACTCAAATCTGATAGCAATATAAATGAGCATCAAAATTGATGCAATCACAACCGCCCAAATAGCCTGAGATTTTAATTCAGATGAAATAGTAGCTCCTACATTCTGATAAGATATTAAATCCTCTTTTTTCAGATTATATCTTTTAGCAATCTCCTCAAAGAGCTTGTCTCTTGTCTCCTTTGAAAGCTCTGTCTTGTTTTTGCCGTGAACCTCATGTGCGTTTATCATTATCTTTTTACCATCTTCAACTTTTCTCACAATAGGTGTCTGTGTTCCTGTAATCTGTTTTGTCAACTTCTCCAAATCAGCAATCTCAGCAGCGCTTGGAACTTTATGAAGGTTTATCTCCAAAACTGTACCACCAGTAAAGTCTATGTCATAGTTAAAACCTTGGACAAAATACGAAATCAACCCAATTACCATAATTAAAATTGAAACTATATAAAAGTACTTTCTTTTCCCCATGAAATCAATCTTGGTCATTTAAACATCCTCCTCCCTGGTTTTCTTACCGCCATACCACCTGATATCTTTGAAGAGTCCTGTATTTATAATTGAAGTAAGTAAAAATCTTGTAACGGTGATTGCTGTGAAGAACGATACCACAATACCTATGGTGAGCGTCCACGCAAAACCTTTAATAGGACCTGTTCCCAAGAACAAAAGAACAATTCCTGCTATTATTGTTGTCACGTTAGAGTCAATAACAGCATTTAGTGCCCGCCTAAAACCTGCATCCATAGCAGCCCTTAAAGTTTTTCCACTTCTTAATTCCTCTTTCAACCTTGCAAAGATTAAGATATTCGCGTCAACTGCCATGCCGGCAGACAGGATTATACCTGCTATACCAGGGAGGGTCAAAGTTATCTTTGCATACCCCACAATTGCAACCAGAATAACTATATAAGCAACTAAAGCTATATCTGCAACAAGCCCTGGCAGTCTATAGAAAATTATCATGAACAGGAACACAAGCAAGATTCCAATAATTCCAGCCTTTAAGGTTGATTTGAAAGCCTCGTTTCCAAGCGAAGGTCCTATTGCCTTGCTTTCTATCACATTCAAAGCAAATGGAAGAGCACCAGCTTTTATCTGCTGAGCAAGTGTTTTAGCCTCTTCCAAATCTTTCATACCTTCAATTACAGCCTCGCCATTGTCAATCTCTGACCGAACAACAGGATTTGATATAAGCTTCCCATCAAGATAAATTCCTATGTTTTGACCTAAATATTTTTTTGTCCCTTCTGCAAACTTTTTTGTTCCCTCTTTGTCAAACTTTAGTGCAACAACGTATCCTGATGCTGTCTGCTGTGCATATGCATCAACAACGTTTCTACCTGAAACAATCAAATCTCCAGAAGGTCCCTTGAACTCAATCAAAGCTGTTCTTCCTATATACTGTATTGCTTCATCAGGGTCTTTGACACCTGGAATTTCTACCCTTATTCTCTTTGAGCCCTGAATTGTCGCCGTTGCATCATAAAAGTTTCTCATGTCAAGCCTTGTTCTGATGAGCTGCAATGCTGACTCCATTTCTCTTCTTGTTGGATTCTCTTTTGCTGCCTCATATACAATGTAAACGCCGCCTTTCAAATCAAGCCCATACCTTATAACTTTTTGGACTGACGGGATGCTTGCAGTTCCAATTTCCAGCCCAAAAAACACTATGTAAAATGCAAAGGCTATTACTAAGCATCCTATCAGAAACTTTGCTAAGCTTTTATTTTGCATAACCCTTTCTCCTTTCTTTTTAGAAGGTTAAGAAAAAACATGTAGAAAATTTAATATATACTCAGACAAATACTTATTCAGTAAAATTATAATCTTCTACTTGATAAAAAGTCAACAAACAAAATTTAATAATCTTTTATCTTTTTATACTCATTGCTAAGCTCTATATACTCCTTCGCAGAAATTGCAATCTTTTCAATTTCCTCTGACGTGAGCTCTCTTATCACTTTAGCAGGTCTACCAAAAACAAGGGTATTTGGCGGGATAACCATGTTTTGAGTTATAAGACTTCCTGCTCCAATTAAACTATTATCACCTATTTTGCTGCCGTTCATAATGATAGTCCCCATTCCAATTAAAACGTTGTTGCCTATCTCACAACCATGAAGAACTACATTGTGACCAACTGTAACATTGTCGCCTATTATAACAGAACAGCAGTGGTCCGTGTGAATTGTTGTAAGGTCCTGGATATTGGTGTTTTTGCCAATCACAATTTTATTTTCTTCACATCTTATAACACAACCAAACCATACACTTGAATTTTCTCCAATTTCGACATCGCCTATGATAACCGCATTTTCTGCAACAAAAGCAGAAGGCGCAATTTTAGGTGTTTTGCCTTTATAAGAAATTATCATTTTAGCTCTCAATCCCCTTTTCCATAAGATAAAGCTTTATAGCTATTGCATTTTCCACCCTCTTTCTTTCAAGTTCGCATCCAACAATGTAAGATTTCTTCACATCACCGTTCATATTATAGTTTGCAGCAGCGCACCCGCCACTGCAGTAAAACCTCGCCCAGCACTTTGAACATTCATCTTTTTCATACACTGTATTTTTCTTAAACTCCTCAACCAAATCAAACCTCTGCAGACCTTTAAAGACATCACCAATCTTAAAGTCTGGTTTGTCAACAAACTGGTGACACGGAAAGATATTCCCTACCGGGTCAACTGCTACATACTCAAACCCAGCACCACACCCTGAAAGTCTTTTTGAAACACATGGACCACCTGTAAGGTCTATATTGAAATGGAAGAAGCTAAAGCCTTCTCCTTTAAGTTTCGCATTTATATACTCCTCAGCCAAAATATCATACTCTTCTTTTATCCTTTCGATGTGACTCTCACGTATCGCCCAGGGACTGCTTTTGTCCAGTACAACAGGTTCAACCGAAATTTCTTTTATCCCAAGGCTGTATAAGTGTAAAACGTCCTTTGAAAAATCCAAGTTCTTTGCTGTAAATGTTCCTCTCACATAATAAGTTTTCCCATTTCTTTTTTGGATAAACCTCAAAATGTTGTTTGTGATTTTGCTATAGGTGCCATTACCGTTTCTGTCAATTCTCATAAAGTCATTGACTTGCGGTCTTCCGTCATGGCTGAGTACAACATTTTCTATGTTCTGGTTTAGATATTCAATTATATCGTCTGAAAGGTTTGTTGCATTTGTTGTCAGGGTAAAAGATATTTTCTTGTTATACTTCTTCTCTTCTTCTCTTGCATACTCAACAATCTTTTTTACCACATCAAAATTCAAAAGTGGCTCTCCACCAAAAAAATCAACCTCTAAGTTCTGTCTTGAACCAGAATTTTGAAGCAGAAAATCTATTGCCTTTTTGCCCACATCAAAGCTCATAAGTTTTCTTTCCTGTTTGAAACTGCCACTTGATGCAAAACAGTATCTACATCTCAGGTCACAGTCGTGGGCAACGTGAAGGCACATTGCCTTTATAACCGGATTTCTCTTTTCAATCAAATTCATATCCTTATAGTTGTCCTCAGAAAACAGAACTCCTTGTTCAATCAAGCTTTTTACTTCAAAAACTGCCTCAGCTATCTGCTGTTTATCAAACTCAAGTGCATCTTCTACTCCATCAAAACTTCCATTTTCTTTGTAATACTTTATTACCTCATAAGCAACACTATCAACTGTGAAAATTGAACCTGATGCCACATCCACTACAATTTTGAGTCCGAATTTTTCGAACGTATGAACCATCTTTTTCTTATTGTCTTCCTCCTGCTTTATCACATTTTAAATTAAAAAAGTTTTGCGCAGGGCTGCCCTCAAAAAAATTTTTTGACAGCCCACTCACAGAAGATTATTTTCTGTTTTTGCAAATTTGGTTTCCAACAGTGCAAGATGTCTTGCAAGCTGACTGGCAAGATGCCTGGCACTCACCACAGCCGCCAGAAACAACTGTTTTTGAAAGAGCATTTTTTACAACAACCTTTATATGCTTCATAAAAACCTCAAACCTCCTTTTTTAAAATGAAAATTTTTAAAAATTATTCACGCTGCGTATAAAATATTAATTCTGCGCGTGAACTACCATCCACCTAAAGAGGTGGAGGCTTCGTGAGAAGTTTGGTAGCAGCTAAGCTACCCTTATTCTCACAGGGTGGTTCACACACCCACTACTGACTATCTGCTTCTTTGCAGACTCGCCAGCTACCTTCGCAAGTATATTTAGCGCTCCATTTATATCTGCATTTACTACATACCCACAATCTTTGCACACGTATAGCCCTCTGTGCTTCCTGTTACTTTTCTTGACTGTCCCACACCTGTTACATCTCTGCGAAGTGTAACTCTCGTCCACTTCTACATACTCTAAACCATAATATTCACACTTCGCTTCTAACTTTCTCTTGAACCTTTCATATGGTATGTTCACAAAGTTTTGATTGTTTACAACCCCAAGATTTATTTTCTGCTTTATATCTTTCATTTCCCCAATAACTACTGTACCTATTTGATTGTTCAGACAATGCTTGATTATATAATTGACAGCTTGATTCAAAAAGTTGTCAATTATATGCTGTCTTCTAAGACAAATCCGAGCAAGTTTTTTGCCGTATTTAATATTTTGCTTGCTATATATCGACTGGAGTCTTGCCTTTTGTTTGTTATACCATCGGTTGACTGATTTTATATACCTGCCTTCTATTAAAAAGGCAGTCCCGATGGTATCAACTACTGCTGCAAAATTGTCAAGACCTAAATCTATTGATAAGTACCTGCTTTTATCAAGATTATAATTCTGTTCTTCTTCTTCTTCTTCTTCATACACATACTCAATCTCAAACCATTTGCCATGAAACCTTGGCACTATCCTGACCTCTTTTATCTTTTTGCCTCTAATGTTTTGTGGCAGGTCAAAATACAAGTACCTTACTCCAAATTCCTTGTAGAAATTTCTGCCAAGACTGAGTCTCAGTTTATTCCCTTCTACCTTGAACTGGTCTTTAGGAAAAACAATCTGGTACATCCCTTCCTTTGGCAGGTATGTCGGTATTGAAATTTTTTTATCTATTCTCCCTTCTTTTTTAGCTTTCAAAAGACTTAAAAAAGATTTAAAAGCTTCGTCCACAGAAATAAGAGTTTGCTGGGCAACCTGAGAAGGCAAAAGTCTGTAATTTTCGTTTTCCTTCACAAGATGATATACGCTTTCATATGGCAGATATTCCTGAGTTTTAAAATAGTGTTGCCTTATATGATACAAAGCATAGTTGTACAAGTTTTTAGAAAAGTGACATAACATACGCAGAAGTTTGTATGTTTGTTTGTCACATCTTATATGATTTTTCTGTGTTTTGTACATCTGAAATCACCCAAAAATATTGTATCATACTTTTAGCAATTCATCTCCCACCTTAAAGAGGTGGGAGTCTTCTTGCTAAATTTTTGATAAACAACATATAGTATTTTACCACAAACTATTTTACAATACAATTTTGTCAAAAGAAAAAGGGCAAGGTTTTGTCCTCGCCCTTTATTTGGCAGTATTTTTTAACCTCTGTTTTTCTTTATCTCCTCTAAAATTTCGGGAGCCTTGCCCGCACAGCCAAGAACATTTCTAAGCTTGTGTTTTACCATCTCTTTTATCGCATCTCTGCCATCTTTGAGATACTGCCTTGGGTCAAAATGGTCAGGATGCTCATAAAGGTGTTTTCTGATAGCTGCGGTCATTGCAAGTCTCAAATCAGTATCAATGTTAATCTTTCGCACACCAAGCTCTGCCGCTTTTCTGAGCATATCCTCTGGTACACCTTTTGCACCTGGAATATTTCCTCCATACTTGTTACACATCTCAACAAATTCAGGCAAGACTGTTGATGCACCATGAAGAACAATTGGAAAATCTTTTGGAAGCTTTTCAACAATCTTCTGAAGTCTTTCAAAATCAAGTCTTGGGTCGCCTTTGAATTTGTATGCCCCATGGCTTGTTCCAATCGCAACAGCTAAAGAGTCAACACCTGTTCTTTCAACAAACTCTGCCGCCTGGTCAGGGTCTGTAAAAGCTGCTTCATGTTCTGCAACCTTTACATTGTCCTCAATTCCGGCAAGCTTGCCAAGTTCTGCCTCCACCACAACCCCGCGTTCATGAGCATATTCAACAACCTTTTTTGTAAGAGCAATATTCTCCTCAAAAGGAAGCCTTGAACCATCAATCATGACAGAAGTAAAACCACCATCAATACACGCTTTGCAAATCTCAAAATCCTCTCCATGGTCAAGATGAAGAGCAATTGGGAGGTCTCCTGAATCTTCAAGAGCTGCTTCAACAAGCTTGATAAGATAGATATGTTTTGCATACTTTCTTGCACCTGCTGAAACCTGTAAAATAAGCGGTGCCTGTTCCTCCTTTGCAGCCTCAACAATTCCCTGGATAATCTCCATGTTGTTGACGTTAAATGCACCTATTGCGTACTTGCCTTCCGCCGCTTTTTTAAACATTTCTCTTGTGGTAACTAACGGCATTTTAAATTACCTCCTCAAAGTTTTTGTTTTAAATCTCAATATCCTTTCCATGAAGCTTTAGAAAGCTTATAAAGCTTTCTAAGCTTTTGTTGACAATAAGCTCAGGGGGAAATTCATAATCAGTCACAAGTTTTTGTGTAATTTCGCATCTGCCAATGTCTGCTTTGTAGTGTGCATCTGAGCCCATGGCAATGTACACACCATGTTTTTTGCACAGTTTTAAAATTTCTATGCAGTTTTCTTTGCTCTTTTCACGAACATAAAACGAAGAGTTGTTTATCTCAATTGCTTTTTTATATTCCTTTGCAGCAAGCACAACCTCTTCTTTGTCAATTTCATATAGCGGATTCCCCGGATGCCCTATACAATGTATATAAGGATTTTTGATAGCACCAATGAGTGCCCTGGTATGGTCAGAAACTGTCCCACTCGGGATACAAACATCATGTAGGCTTGCAATCACAAAATCAAGCCTCATCAATGCTGCTTGCGGGATATCTATATTGCCTTCATAGTCAACTATATTCGCCTCGCACCCTCTAAATACCATTATACCATTTATTTTTCTCGGTACAACCACCAGATTGTAAAAATATAAACTACTACACGACCCTGGCATCTCAGGGCCGTGGTCAGTTATACATATTCCTTTTAAACCTTTTCTTTGTGCCTCAAGCACCATCTCTTCCAAGGTATTGTAAGCATGACCGCTTGCAATTGTATGACAGTGTGTCTCTACTTCCAAAAACATCTTCATCTCAGCTCTCATCAAAAATTTTTGTACGAATTTCAAATCTTAGTCTTTAATCTCTGCAAGTTTGTTCTTTAAAATATCAATCTTTTTCACAGGAGTTGGATCATTTTGGTAAAGTGTTGCAAGATAAAGTGATACATAATCTCCCAGGTAAATTAGCGAAAACATTCTTGCAAGCCTCGAATTTCCGATTGAGTATATATCATTTACTCCAGATACAACACCTTTTACAAGGTCCTTTGTAATATCCATTCTGATTGCATTTCTCTTGTGGTCTTCTGTGTCATGGAGCATTACAATTTCAAAAAGCCCCAAAATATGTTTTGGCGACTCAGTTCCCACTATCTCGTTGTGGTTGAGCTCTGAGAATACATTAAAATATGCTGGCGATTTTGAATTTTCACAAATCTGACCCTTCCATCTTTCTGCAATAACCTCTGTAGTTCCACTAATGCCATATATGATTGGGAGCTTGTTCCAAAGTTTTAATGTTAGTCTCTTTGCAAGGTTTTTCTCTTCCGGCACCTCTGGTTTATATCTTTCTCTCAGGTCACTCAAAACCTTTACTGTCTCTTCTATCTGGTCATCAACAGGTTCAATCAGACCAAGTTTGACAAATAGCATCAAGAGTGGAATAAATGAGTATCCAAGTGCAGCTCTTGGCTGAAGGCCGCTTGGGATTGTGATTACATCAAATCCATCCTTTTCAGCAAACTCTTTTAACTTTCCACCTGTAGTTATTGCAATTATTTTCGCACCTTTTGCTTTTGCATCTTGGTAGGCAGAAAGTGTTTCTTCTGTGTTACCCGAATAGCTCGAAGCTATGACAAGAGTTTTAGAATCAACATACGCAGGAAGTACATAGTCTCTGTTAACAATCACAGGGATTTTGCACTTGTCAAGAACAAATACTCTCAAAAGGTTCCCACCTATTGCAGAACCGCCAAGACCTGTAATCACAACCTTATCTATATCTTCTGCTTTTACATTCACATTAATATTTTTGCCTATCTCGTATGCTTTTTGAATTTGTTCAGGAAGATTATACACTGCTTCAAACATACCACTTGGGTCGTTCTGTGCAATTGTCTCTAAATTATCAAGCATTTTCCCTGACTCCTTTCTATAAAATTTTCTATTTCATAATATAACAATTTTTCAGTTTTTTCAACTTCAAAACCACATAAAAAATAAAAGGAAAGCACCACTCTAAAGAAGTTTAAAACCTCCCTAAAAGGTGCCTTCCCCTTTTATGCACTTTTTTATTGTTCTGGTACAACTGATGGGTCTATTAAACTCCAAAAAGCAAATTTGGGTTGATAATCCTTATCAAATAAAAGCGGAAAATCACCTTGCAGCCACGAATAGTCATCTTTCAATCCCCAAAATGTAACGCTTTTAACTACATTTTTATATTTTTTTAAAACATTAAAAATTTTTTCTAATTTTTTTGCCTGTTCAATTAGAAGAGAACGATTATACATATCATCACCTTCAACCATATTCTTGGAAATGCTTATATCTATTTCCGTAAAATGTATTTCAATTCCTGGTATCTTGCTGAATAATTTTATGGTCTCTTCAATTTCATTTACATCTGGCCAGTTAAGAGAAATATGACACTGAACACCCACTCCGTGAATAGGTATGCCTTTTGCTTTCAAGCTTTTGATTAAATTGTAAATATACTCTCTTTTATATGGATCTTCAGTATTATAATCATTGTAAAATAGTTTTGCCTTGGGATCTGCCTCATGCGCCCAAATGAATGCTTTTTCAATATATTCCGGTCCCAATATATTAAACCAGTCACTTCTTCTAAAACCATCTGGTTGATTTTCATCAATAGCTTCGTTAACAACATCCCATGCATATACTTTTCCTTTATACCTTCCGACAACTGTTTGGATGTGCTTTTTCAACCTCTCTAAAAGTATCTTCTTGTCTTTTTCACTGTTTGTCAGCTTCTCCCCTGTCTGAGGGTTCTGGAAAAACCAGCTGGGTGTTTGCTGATGCCATACAAGAGTATGTCCACGAATAGCTATACCATTCTTTTTGCAAAAATCCATATATTCATCTGAAATGGAAAAGTTAAAACCTCCTTCATACGGCTGAAGTGCTTCTGGCTTCATCTCATTTTCTGGTGTAATACTATTAAAATGTCTTTTTATGAGTGCAACATCAATAGGATTTGTTAAAGCCTTGTAGGGTACAGCAACACCAATTTTAAAGTAGTTTTTGTATTTATCACACAATGAAGGTATATCCAAATCAGGAACAGCTGAATACAAGCTATCATCTGAAATTGTGAAGTTGTCAAAATAATAGTAAGAAATATCTGAAAGAGGTCTTATGAAAATCACAAAGTCTTTTATCTTTGAATCCAAAGAGGGCGTATAACTTGCAAATACTTCTGTCCACTTATTCTTGGGAACAGTTACTTTCCCAAGCACAATCTCTTTCGTGTTCTTTCCATTTTCCAGAAATCTAACGCCAACTGCCAAGTTTAAACTCTTTAAAATGGGCTGATACACATAAAAAGATATTGAATAGCTCTTACCCTTCTCAAATGTACCTTTCACCGGCAAATTAACAGCTGTATTCTGCTTTTTTGCAGTCTGCTGAAACTTTATGCTATATGTACCTTGATAAGCTTTTTCTTTTGAGACTGACAATTTACATTTTTTATCCTGAGGAATAAATCCTGCTATACTCTTGTCTTCAAAGCTTTCAAATTTTATGAGATTTGAACTCTCGGAAACTTTGAGTGTAAAAAGGTCAACGTAAAAATTTGTGGTTGAGGTTGGCACATATACCTTTAGCCAAACTTTTTTAATCCCTTTTAGCTCAGTCAAGTTTAAACTTGCATCAAGTTTTTTCCAGCTATTTGGCATGATAACCTTTTCGCACAGCAGCTTACTTTCCTTTCCGCTTTTTGTCTCAATTTCGCTACTCACAACAAAACGCTGCGGCTTGCTGGATTTATGATAAACATATAGAGTAATTGTATATTCATTTGAATAATCTATGATATTGGTTACATCAAGCAAAACTCCATCATTTGCTTGTTTTCGACCACTTATAAAAAGTGAAAAGGTTCCTTCTGCTGCGGCTGTACTGTCAATCTTTAAAGTTGTAGATTTGCCCGATGCTTTAAACGGCGCTACTAATTTATTTTCAAAATTAAACTCCACAAAATTCTTTTTTGTTGCTCCGCTAACTTTACTAACTTTAGTACTTCCTATGCCAATCAAGGTTGCAACCAAAAATAAAATTGCTAAAGCCATTATTGAAAACCTTTTCAATTTTTTATAAACATAACTTTTCATCCAGCAATTCCTCCTCATACATACTCTGGAAAAGAAAGCATATCAGAGATTACCATTGCTATGCACCCTAAAACCACAGCTCTGTCTTTTAGCTTTGAAACTTCAATCTTAAGATCATAAAACTGGGCTATAAAAGACTTTTGATTAACTACCTCTCTCAATTTTTCCAAAAACAAATCACCAAAAAACGATGCCTTGTTACCTACAATTACTATTTCAGGATTAAAAATATTTACAAGATTTGCAATTCCTATTGCCATCTTTTCAGCGACCTCAAGCACAGCCATTCTGCAAATCCTGCTTCCATCCATCGCTGCTTGTATAATCTGAGAAGGAGTTATTTCATCTACATTTTCACAGCTTATATACCTATCCTCTGCTCCTTCTTTTACAAGTTTTTTGATAACACTCAAAAGTGCCCTCTCAGATGCAAAGTTCTCAAGACAGCCAATGTTGCCACAGCTGCAAACATCGTCTTGAAAGTTGATAGTTGTGTGTCCAACCTCCCCCGCAAATCCTGCAGCGCCCCTGAAAAGCTTGTTGTCGATAATAATACCTGCACCAAGACCAATGCCAACACTTAAGTAAATCAAATCACTAACTTTTCCCCACTCGCCAAACCACTTTTCGCCCAGTGCGCCTGCATTTGCTTCATTGTCAATATAAACAGGCAGGTTGAACCTTTGCTCAATAATCGACTTTAAGTGAACGTTTTTCCATTTTAAATTTGGAGCAATAAGCACAATTCCAGATTCTTTTTCCACAATACCAGGAACACCAATTCCAATACCTAAAATTCCTTTTGGAGTCGGCGGAGCTTTATCTATTGCTTTTTCAATCATGTCAAAAAGAAGATTTAAAAGTTTTTCTTTTGGCTCTTCCATCTTAATGTTGACATATTCTTCAAAAATAATCTCACCTATAAAGTTTGAAAGAATAACATGAATGTAATCAACACCCAAATCAATCCCTATGATTGAACCTACATCCTTATTTACCTGTAAAAGCACAGGCCTTCTTCCACCTTTTGACTTGCCATATCCCTTTTCAACTATATATCCTTCTTTTATAAGCTCATCGGTTAGGTTTGACACTGTTGCTTTATTTAAATCTACAAGCCTTGAAATTTTTGCGCGCGATATCATCTTATTATCTAAAATTGTTTTCAAAATTAAAAGCTTATTTATTTGTTTTAATAACGCATGATTTCCCATCCTGTCATTTTCCTCTGCTTATTTAGACTTTGCAAATTATTATACAACAAAAAAAGCTGTGGGAAAATGTTTTTAAGGAGCAAAAAACATCATTTTATCCTTTTACAGCACCTGCCATCATACCTTTTATGATTTTATCCTGTCCCAAAATATATGCAATCAGCATTGGCAAAAGAGATAATGTCAAGAATGCCATAATTGCTGGAATATCCGAACCATATCTTGCTTGAAAATCCCAAATACCAAGTGGAAGAGTTCTCTTTTGTGGTGAACTTGTTAATACCAAAGCAAAAACAAACTCGTTCCAAAGATATGTCCCATTGTATATCCCAACTGTAATTAAAGCAGGTCTTGAAAGTGGAAGAAGAATGTCAGAATACAGTCTAAACATGGAACAACCATCTATTTTGGCTGCTTCTTCAAGCTCAATAGGTATTTCTCGCATAAATTCCGTAAGAATAAATATTGACATTGGCAAACTTAGGGCAACATATGGTCCAATCAAAGCAAATATTGTATCATATAACTTTATCTTGTTTGTAAGTACATATATAGGTATTAGAGTAACATGAATAGGTATTGCCATTCCGGCTATTATAATCGAATACAATAAATTATTTAAAGCAAATTTCATTCTGGCAAATACATATGCTGCCATTGAAGATACAATTAAAATTAAGATAACAGATATCGAAACAGCAATAACACTGTTTTTAAGGTAAGTAAAAAAACTACCTTGAATTACTGTCGAATAGTTTCCTATTGTAGGCTGTTTTGGTACCTGCCATGTATTACCCATCAAAAGTTCTGTTTGTGTTTTAATAGATGTAAAAAACATAAATAAAAAAGGAATATCAGCAATTAAAGTCCATATAGCTAAAAATATAAAATACCATTTTTTTGTTTCTTTTATTGAACCCATTGTTCTTTCTTCCCTCCTCAATAAAGTCAAATCACTAAATTAACCTTCATTTTTTTTGGTTGCAAAATATGCCAAAACGCCTGCTGTTGTTATTATTATAAACATAGCTGAAGCAATTGTACTTCCGTATCCCATTTTAAATGAGGCAAAAGCATTTTTATACATATAAGTTGCCATAAGTTCAGTCGCATTAGACGGTCCACCTTCTGTCATGACGTAAATTAAATCAAAATATTTAAGAGAACCTATCAAAGACAGGATACAAGCTGTTTTTATTGATGGTGACAAAAGAGGAAGCTCTATCTTCCAGAAATACTGACCTTGCGTTGCTCCATCTATCTTTGCAGCCTCATATAATTCATGAGGAATATTTGAAAGAGCTGCTATAAAGAATATCATATAAAATGGTATATATTGCCAACATATAACAGCTACAACAGAGTAAAAAGCTACATTAGGGTCACCTAACCAATCCTGATTCAAAAAATCAAGATGCAGAAAACTCAATATCCCACTTAAAAGTCCAAACGATGGGTCGTATATATATTTGAACAATACACCTATAGCAACAGATGACATAAGCATCGGAAGATAGAATAGTGACTTGAAGAGGTCAAACTTTTTACCACCTCTGTCAAGTAAAACAGCAATTAAAATCGCAATCGGCATTTCAATAATTATTGATAAAAATATAAACTTTATATTATTTCCCAATGCATGCCAAAATATAGAATCATGTAACAAATCTTTCCAATTTTTTAACCCAATATATATCTTTTGTGGTGAAACACCATCCCACTCAAACATACTAAGATTAAATGACATAATTATTGGCCAAATTATATATATACCAATTAAAATTAAAGCAGGAGCTAAGAAAAGGAAAATTCCTATGTTTTGAGCTAATTTAGAGGTTCTATCTCTCTGCAATTTTTAACTTCCTCCCATTTAAACAAATTTTTAGTAAATAGAAAAGTGAATTGGTATTAGCTGCAGGTTATCCTACAGCTAATACCAATTCCTAAGAAAGGCACAATATTTTTACTTCTTGAAATAATCTTTTGCCGCTTTCTCCATCTTTTCTGCCGCAGCTTTTGGTGTAAGTGTCAAACCAAAGAGAGATTGAACAATATCCTTATGAGTTTCTGCAAGTTGAGGCGGTAAATATTGATCCCACCAAAGCTGAATACTCTTTGCTTTTGCAACTATGTTATAAACCTTTTGAAGCATTGGATCTGAGAACTTTAAGCCCTTTACTGGAGGTATTTGACCATAATTAATTCTTTCTTTGACTGCCTGATCGTCAATTAAATATTGAATCATATTAAATGCTTCTTTTGGATATTTGCATGTAGTTGTCACAGCATAATAGTTTGAAGATGCCATTCCAACTAAACTTGTCGGATCGCCTTTCCCACCTTTAATTGATGGGAATGGGAAGAAGTCAAGGTTATTGTCGTAGAACTTCTTGTTTTCAGCCTTAACAATAGGAATCTGCCATGTTCCCATTAATTCCATTGCAGCTTTACCAGAGTATAAAAGCATTCTTGACTGTCCTGTATCCCAATCAAGACCATTAAATCCTTTTGGAAATGCACCTATTTTAACTAACTCTTGAAGCATTTCGCCAGCTTTTATAAACGGTTGATCAGCAAAACTTCCGCCCGTTCTTTCTGCTGCTTTTTCAAAAGCTGAAGCTCCACCTAATTTATTGACAAAATTCCAATACCAGAAACATCCTGGCCATTTTGTTTTATTTGCAAGTGTAATAGGAATTATTCCTTTAGCTTTTAATGTTTTTACAATGTTTAAAAATTCATCATAAGTTGTTGGAACCTTTAAATTATATTTCTTAAATATTTCCTTATTGTACCATACAAGCGCAACACCTGCTCCTTCAACTGGAACTGCCCAAATCTTATTGTTATAAGTGATTGGTCCAAATGCAGCTTCAACAAATCTGCTCTTATAATTGTTTTCATTCATGTAAGCTGTAATATCCTTAACTTTGCCAGCTCGTACATATTCAAAGAATGGACCGCCGCCCCATGTGACAAATACGTCTGGTGCCTGATTTGAACCCATAGCAATTTTCAATTTTGTCTTGAACGAATCATTTTGAAGTGGTACCACTTCAACCTTAAAATCCGGGTGTGCTTTTACAAAGCGGTCTACTTGCCCCTGAATCATTTTTTTACCATTATCGTCAGTGGTGATGTGCCAAAATACAATCTTCTTCGTGCTACCTGCTGAGCTGAAAGCCTTTTCAGATGGATAAAAAACCAAAACTAAACTTAGCATAAAAACAACCGCTGTCACCCATGCAATAATCTTTACTAACCTCTTCACACAACATCACTCCTTTTAGTTTATTTATTAAACAAACTATTTATATATTTCGCTATAATTTTTAAAAATCCTTCTTTGATTTTTTAATGTTTTAGTTATCTTGTAATAATAATAACCTTACCAAATTAATATTATTAGTATATTATTTGTTGTGGTTCTCGCTGAATATTAACTATTTGTTTTGTTAAATATCTATAATTTGATTTAAGCTTTTCTCAGCTGATTTTTTAATTGAAATGCTTTATAATTTAGTTAGTAAATCATAATTTATAAATTGGGGAGATTATATATTATGAATAAGTCAATTGTAAAAATCTTCACAATTCTCGCGTTTCTGCTTGTGCCTATGTATATCATAACTGCCATTGTAAACAACGTTAAACTGAAGGATGAGGTTCAAACCTCTTCAAACCGTCAATATTATATAACCGCTCCGAAAACCTCTGATAAAAACACACAGCTTCCGGCTGCTGTTTACTCTAAGATGTACGAAAATCCGCAGCAAACTGAAAATGTCACCATTTCAGACGCTGTTTATACTCAAAAGGTTTCAGACTCAATATATATTGTGAGTAGTAAAAACTCGGATGGAAAAACAACTCAAAAAATTTATTATAAAAATAAGGTGTCTAAATCTGAAATGAAATATTACAATCCCGTTATAACTTTTATCAAGTCACAAATTTTGATGTCCAGTGTATTCGAAAAAGGAATTTATGATGTATATATTGAAAAGATTGACCTTAAATCAAAGTACATAAACGCAGCTGTAATGTATTATCCTTTAGAAAAGATTGATAGTAGCAAAAATTCTCTGATTGAGGGTAATATGATTGTCATCACAATCTTTGTTGACAGAAACAAAAAGCCAGAAGAATATTCGCTCTTATCTGTGATAAAAGACCATAGTCCAAATGACTTTTTCAATGTATTTTTAAAGTCAGTTTATAAATTCACTGTGATAAAGAAAGGAGAAGAGGATTAGAAAAACGCTATGAAACAAGAAGATATTAAAAAATTAGCTCTTCCTACTGACATTTCGCAATTTCTTTACAATATTTATAACAAGCTTTACGAATTTTGGGGACCACAGAACTGGTGGCCTGCTGAAACTAAATTTGAGATGGTCATAGGCGCAATCTTAGCTCAAAATATTTCTTGGAACTCTGCTGAAAAGGCTATTTGCAATCTGAAAAGAGCAAATATCCTCTCAGTTGAAGGAATATTGCAAACTCCTGATGAGAAGCTGGCTGAATTAATCAAACCAGCAGGTTATTATAACCAAAAAGCTAAAAGGTTAAAAGAATTTTGCAACTTTTTGAAAAGAGAATTTAACTCTGACTTAGAAAAATTGTTTGCTCTTGATATCTTAAGTTTGAGAAAGATTTTGCTTTCTCAAAAAGGTATAGGATTTGAAACAGCTGATAGCATAATTTTGTACGGTGCTGAAAAACCCATCTTTGTGGTAGACAGTTATACAAAAAGACTTTTTTATAGGCTGGGTTTAATAGAAAGTGAAAAAATATCATATAGTGATTTACAAGCAATTATTATGGCCAAACTGACTCCTCAAACCAAGTTTTTTAATGAGTTTCATGCACTTATTGTAAAGCATTGCAAAGAAATTTGTAAAAGCAAAAAGCCAATTTGTAACAAATGCTGTTTAAGATTAATTTGTAATTATTTTGATGAAAATTAATTAAATAGAAGGCTGTCCAATAATGAGTTGGACAGCCTTCTTTTCTCTTTAAAGCTTATAAGCAGATGCATATTTTTTTATTTCTTTTGCAAGTTGTTCAACCTTTGCAATTTCATTCATCATGTGTTCTATATTTTCTTTTATTGAAAAACAATCAGTCAGCACTTGCTGAACATTATTTTTGGTATTATTTAGTTTTGCAATGTCAATAGCAATCTCATTGTTAACTTCTTGAATCTTTGACTTCAATATATCAATTTCATTAGTCACATCATTAATTTTTTGGTACACTCCCAAAATGTTGCTTTCCATCTTGTTTAGTACCGACAAAAATTGTTCTTGTAAATCTTCGTCTCTTTTTAAATCACTGTGTAGATTCCAAATTTCCCTTATAACATCTTGATTCGTATCATCAATATTCTTTAACACATCATAAAATCTTGTAATTAGTTGTTCTATACCACTTATTAGTTTTTCAAGTGCTGAAACGTCTATAAAATTTGCAATTTTGTTGTTCATCAACTCTATCTTAACTGAAATTTGCACCATTTTTAATCCTCTTGCTAATCTTCCAGAATTGTCGGATAACTTTATTAATTCTTTTATCTTATTGCTTAAATCGCTAACAATACTGCTATAGTGAGACAATATTTCTTCGATCTCATCAGTATAATTTTCTACTTTTCTTACCTCTAACTTAAATGAACTGCATAAACTATCTAATGTCTTTAATCTATTACCTTGATTCAGTAAATATACTTTGATATCTTCCAGGTTATGCATATACATGTCCATGCTTTCACTTAAAACTTTCAAACAATCTCTCTGCCTTTCCAATGAATTTAAAAATTTTATTGATTTTTCATTAATCTCTTTGTTTATATCTTCACTCTGTTGAATCACATTTTCAAATTTACTTTTAGATATATTTGGATTATTTATTATTTCATTAAAATACATTATCGGCTTTTTTAGGGATTGCAGAATTCTAAAGAAGGAATTATAAATTTTGTCTATTTCATCATTTATTTGACTTATCTTTTTCTCAACACTCAAATCTTTCTCCTTTATTTTTTTGAATAATTGTTCCAATCCTTTTAAAGGATTAACTACAACGTTGGAAATAAACAATGATAGTACAATAATAAAGATCATTGATATAAAAGTTAGTATCAAAAATAACCAACGAACAAAGCTTATTTGTCTGAATATATAGTCTTTAGCACCACCTACAGACAAGTTAAAATTGCCACCAACTACATTTTGTGAATATACAAATTGCTCTCTGCCTGCTTTTCCCTTACTTATTAACACTTCCCCGTCTTTTGTTTTTACAACAAACTGATAGTGTTCATAGGTTTTGAGTACATTTTGCAATATACTTGCTTTATTCACTACAAGATATATTTCTCCAATCTTATTAAAAGTCATAAAATTCAAAACTGGCATTTCAAACACTAATTTATCCTTGTCAGAATATACAGTAAGTGGAATATCTGCTTCTATAGATGCAACTTTTTCTAACATAGCAAGTTCTTCAAATTTAGCATTCCCAATTTCTCCTTTAAGATTTGCAAACAAATAAGTGTCTTTAACATGAAGATACAAGTCTCCACCCAATCGCTGAGCTGCATCTTTTAAGCTTGAAAGTATTATTTCATACGACGCTATATTATCTTTACTTTTAGCATCTTCCTGAGACAAAGTAAGAATTCTTGAAACCTCTCTATTTAATGAAAACGACAAAAGCATGTCATTCACAAACTTGAAATAACTTTCAAATTGCTCAGATATTGCCTTAGCATCACCTTCAAAGCTTTTTTTAAGCTCTTTTTCTAAAGTCCTTTTGGGAACAGCATAATTTGTTAATATCGAAACAATCAACAAAATTGTATATAAAAAAAACAAAAATCCTGATACTTGTCTTCTTAAAAGTCTTGACGTGCCTACCATTCTTATTCACTCCAATGCTTTTTTAACTTTGTTATTATCTCTACTATTTCTTGCAACTGGTTTTTCAAACTATCTACAGACGTTCTATATGCTCTTAAACTACTTGTAAGCTCATAAAAATAATCTTTCATGTTTGTAATCTCATCAAACGCTATATTATAGTTGTCTATCATCTTTCTTAAAACATCTTTCTGTTGTTTAGTCTTATCGTTAACTTCTATAACATTTTCTGACATTTCATGTAATACTCTTTTTATTTCATCAAAATGCATGTCATAACTTGTGTATAAATCCATGTTATTCATAATGTTGTTATATTTTGATATAGAAGGCGTACTTTTTATTATGTTTTGAATTATTTTTGTAATGTTTACTAAATCCGACTTTAATAATTTTGTTTGATAAATCAACTGCTGACTAATCATATTTAATGTTCTGTTTGATTCTTCTTTCGCTGTTTTTATTATAGAATTTAGCGATATTATGTCCAATTGTTCAACTGAATTTATACTCTGTCTATTGAAATTCTCTAATTCCTTTAGCTTTTCAAGTTGCGTGGAAATTTGATCTATCTTAGTCAATGCTACCTTTTTCTTATTTATTATATCCTTTATCTTATGTTTATAATCACTAATAATATCTCTCAATTTCTGTGCTTCTTCCTGAATTTTTTGATTATCTTCAATAAAACGTTTAGAAAATTTATCTTCTGTTACCATTATTTTATTTATATTATCTGAGATGCTTAAAAATAATTCTTTCATTTTATACCATATCCCATTTATACTTTCCAGATTGTCTTCAATACCATGAATTTCTTCGATCATTATATTAACACTTTTTAATGCATTTTCCAAATATACGCTAAACTTTTTGGTTATGTCAACATTCATCCTTGAAATTTCTTCCTTAGTTTCAATCAATTCTTGAGCAGAATTGTAAAACTCATTTAATAACTTTATTTCGTTTGTCGGTTGCAATGTATTCATATATGTTTCAATTGCTGTTAGTTCTTTCTTTATGTTTTTCATTATCATAGATAGAATTCTCCATGCCAATAATGCTATAAATAAAAATATTATAAAAGGAATATATGTTAAACCTTTGAATTCAACTTGTTTTACCACATATATATCCAACGGAAAATTTGCCACTCTATAGCGATAAATTAACTTCTTATCTTTTACAATAAATTCATCTAACCCAATATGCTTTACCGCATTCAAGCTCATTTTTGTCTTGCTATAAACAACTTTTTGATTAGAAACAAGCAAAAATTTATCAGCACTGCTACCATAAGCTTCATCCAACAATTCGTTAAGCAATTCAAAGCTAACTCCAAATATTACTATTCCCTCTTTTTTGTTTTTATCTCCAATCCACTTAAAATAACAAATGGATTGATTTACTGTATCTTTATCAGCTCCAAATTTAATTTCTAAATCAGACGGAAGATTTCCCCAGCCTTCCTCTTTTAATTGACTTATTAAATTCCTATTTTGCCCTATATAATTCACATTGTAAGGACTTTGCCCTCTCAATTGGGGAGTTATATTAGGATGCTTTGGAATATATAAGATAAATGAAATAACTTTTGCAGTATCTGAAATAGCATTAAGATATTGCTGAATTGCATTATCAATTGCGTATTTTTCATAATCATCAAGACTGTCGTATTGTGTTACTAATTTTACCACCTGCGGATTGCTAGCAAACGAATCAGCCTGAACTTCAACTAAGTTAAGTTTGTACTCCAAATACTTGTTAACAGACGCTACAATGTTTTTTGCTGATTTCAATTCCGCTGAAACAGCTATGTTTTTAGCCACAGAATATGTAGAAAATACTATTAAACATGCAAACAAAACAATAAGCAAGAAACTTATTACTTTTGCAAAATTTAATTTGTTTTTCATGTACTCTTTTAATCTCTTAGATATACTTTTGAAAAACTTCATATGGCATTCACACCTTCACTTTTATATATTGTGTAGAAGTCTTTAGAAATTAGTTTAATCACTTTTTAAATAGCAAGATAGGATTGAGAGGTACCTCTCAATCCTATCCCTCAAAATCACAAAATATTGCCCTATTTATCTGCCCACTTAGAAACAGTATCTTCAATGAACATTTTGTTATCTGCTCCTTTTTTGATTGTTACACTTCTATTTGATAATTCCTCACCATTTGGTCCTTTTTCCACCTTACTCCACTCGCCTCTGACATATTTGTACTCAATGGTTGTTCCTTCAGGAATATACATTGTGATTGAATAAGTACCATCTGCATTCTTTGAAAGCTTCAAATTGTTATCAGAAGGATTCCAATCACTATAACCTACTGCACTAAATGTTCCAGCAATATGAATGTTATCATCCGGTGTATTTTGTGGAACTTTAACTTTGAATGTTACCTCAACACCATATGGTTTTAAATCAGCAGTTATATAATCCTTTAGATTTTTGTTTTTCACAACTATTAGATTATAAATTGTATTAAATACCTCTTCTCTTGTAGCATAGTCCTGTGGTCTGAAATTTCCCTGATCATCTACACTCATGATTTCATATGCTAATGCTTTTTGGACATATTCCTTTGCCCATAAAGAAATTTTATCAAAATCTGCAATTGTTTTTGGCTGTTGTTCTTTGCTTATATATTGCTCAGCTATATTTACAGCAATTTTAGCTAATTGTTCTCTTGTTACAAGACCTTTAGGATTGAACTTGTTGTTATATCCATCTAGGATACCCTTCTCCTTGAGGGCTTCTGCATATGGAGCATACCACTCATATTTTGATACATCTGCAAAGTAATTTCTGTAGTATCTTTGATACAAGTCAAAAGCCTTTCCAATAAGTGCTGCTAACTCAGCTCGAGAAATATGTCTGTCCAGATTAATCCTGTTTGTATTGTCCCCTGTAACAAGACCGAGGCTTACTAGTGTAGCAACCTCGTGGCTGAGCGAGTCACTATCATCAAATTTTTTCTCTACCTTTGCAAAAGCGATTTTTTGACTACCTTTAGCTTTAACAACTAAGTAGCTATCTTCTGTGTAATAATCTTTCACTGGTGTTATATTATCATTATTTATTATGCATGGTACAACTCCTTCTTCCACAGGAGAATTGAACTTAAATACATAGATAGTATTTGACGAAGTATCAAGCTCTTCTCCTCTTATTATTTTAAACTCTTTCATACCTATGACTTTTACAGTTGTATAATCATCAACATTTTTTAAGAGCAGTGATTCAGCTGTTTTATTTTCTTCTTTGGAAGACTGAAATGCTTGAACTTGAATGTCACTCGTCACTGACTTATATATATCAACAAAAACTGATGTGTCAGGATATTTTATCTCTATCCTTTTTACTCCCTTTTCTTTTAAAGTTTCCACCGCTTCTCTTTCAATATTTACTACTGGATAAACTTGTTGAGAACTTTTCACGGCTATAGAATAATTTTCACCTTTTATAATAGCATTTAATACACTACGACTGTCTATCAAAACAGCATTCTTACTATTTGCAACTGAAATAGCACCGCCTTCCGCTTTTATTACTTTTCCACCATCACCTGTATCAATTACAGTCTGTTGGGGAAGATTAATAACTAAATTAATTGACGGAAGCCCTCCTTGCTTTGTCGGTCCAAGGTCAGCAAATGCTTCAATTACATCACTCTTTGTCATACTTGGTCCTGTGACAATTAGCACCCTGTTCGGAATTTCTTGGCCGTAAGCATTCTTTTCAACTTTCGACCAATTTCCTCGTGTATATTTATACTCAATCACAGCTCCTTGTGGAAGATATAATGTGATACTATAGGTTTTATCCCCAGTTTTCATAAGCTTAATTCCTGCCGGGTCCCAGTACGGTAGTTTATTTGTTTTGAAATCTCCTGCAATGTATAGGTTATCTCCAGCCGGAGTGTAATCAGGTACGGTCACATTGAATGTTACAGGTACACCACCGTCTACTCCTAATAAAAATTTCTTTACCGTAAGAGTGAAGGTTTTTTGCCCATCTGCCACAACAGAACCAAATCTCGCTTTTGCCTTCAAATCAACCTGAAGATCACCCAGTGTGGGCCTTGTAACTGTGACCGTAGTTCCATTAATTGCTAATATATCCGAATTGTTGCTTTCCCAATCAATTGCAAATGTCAAAGGATAGTTATTTCCTTCATACGCAACCTCATAAACGTATGATGTAACAACTGAGAAATTTGAAGTTATACTCTGGAAACTATCACCTTCTGCCAATTTTAAAAAGGTTTCATCGATGCAGTTATAAGTGATATAATTTGCTGCTGCAACTATTTGATCTTGTGGTAAATCCACTACATTCAAAGTAAATTCAACATTAGGTCCTGTTATTTCGCCTATTTGTGTATTTGCAACAATTTTAATTGTCTTCCCTATCCACTCTCTTGGGATATCTATCCTGTTGCTTGTGCTGTAATCAGTGAGGCTAACCAATTCACTGTTGTTGCTCACATCAACTATTTTATAGTAAAGCTTGGCTGAAAGTGGATTTGCATTTGGTGTATATGGATCCCATGCAAGATGAATGGAACTTCCACCTATTACAGAGCTGTTATTTGCAAAGTCACGTGGTTGAATATTTGTCAAGTCTTTCTCTGTAAAGAGCCAACCGTTTATTAGGTCAACATAGTACTTAGTTTTTAAAAGGTTACCGTTGTCTTTTAGTTCACTTATATTAATATTATCGCCACCATTGTCTCTAAATGTAATCTTGCCATTGTCACCTGTAGCTGACCATTTCCACCAATTTCCATTCATTTTGTTAAAAGCAACTTTGAAACCCCATGGTAATGACAAATCTTGATTTGTTGCATCAAAAACATAGGTATAAGTTGCACCGTTTACCGATTGCAAAATGTAGTTATCATTGGCATCATTCCAATCATCATTAACTCCAAACATTTTTAGACTATGAGTTACACCTATGTCAGAAGGTCCATTTGGAAAATCTGGACTTAACAAAAGTAGATGAGAATTTTTAAAATACCAAAATTTTATCACATCGTTAACTTGAGCTGTATATTTTATATTTTCACCACTGTATCCTACAGTCGTTGCTGTTGCAAACCAATTTACACCGTTCTCTGCAACCTTAAATTCATAATTTCCTGCATTTAGGAATGTATATTCTCCATAATAAAGTCCCGGAGTTGATGTCTCATTCAGAACAATTGTGGATGCATCAAAATTCCAATTACCTGCATCTGGCCAGTTACCTACAATCTTTATGGTATCTGCTGCTCTTGCCTGTTGAGGTAGAATGTTTAAAACTAATGAAAAGACAAATGCAAAACTTACCAACAAAGCAAGAAACCTTTCTAAATTCTTTTTCATATTTTCTCCACCTCCATTTTATTTAGATTTATGTAATTCCCACCTTGCACAAATTTTGTTCTGATTAATAGTGCAAGGTGGAAAAAGCATGAATTTTTATTTATCAGCCCAATTTAGAACAATATCATTTATAGTCATCTTTCCACTACCATCATCTTTTACTGTAAATTTCCTGTTTTCTATCTCTTCTTTGTTTGCACCTTTTTCAACCGTTGACCAGCTACCTCTTGTGTACTTGTACTCAAAAGTATCACCACTATTGAGTCTTAGAGTAACAGTGTATGTTCCATCTTGTGTTTTCACAAGTTCAATTGCACCATCTTTGTCGCCTGGATTCCAGTCAGAAAGCCCAGCTTTCCCGAACGAACCCGCCAAGTATATAACATCATCATCTGTGCCAGCTGGAACTTTTACGTTAAATGTAACAGCCACATTACCTGTTCCATAGACTTTTGGTGTTAAAATGGTTGTTGCTGTTTCAAGTGAAACTGGGTCTTTACTAACAACCTTCACAAAACCCTGTGGGAATTCATCGCTCTTGTATGCAACAAACATGGAAATTGGTGCAACCAATGCTTTGCCAGCAACATAGTTTGTAAGCTTCTTAATTGGTGTTGTGCCAACTTCATCTCCATTTGCAACAACTACCCAGTTCCCTACTGGTAATGTTATCTCTTGTACCTTCTTTGTTGAGTTATAAACAACAATTATATCATTCCATGTATCTTTTGGATATGTGAGTCTAAATCCTAATGTTCCTTTCGGTGTTGGGATAAATGTAAGATATTTCTGTATGTCTTCTGCAGTTGTCATTCTGAAGGCTGGATGAGCTTTTCTTAGTGCAATTAAACCTTGATAGTACTTGAAAGTATTGTACCACTTTACTTTCAAGTTCCAGTCATACTTGTTTATCCTGTCACCTGCATTGTATGAGTTGCTGTTCATAAACTTTGTCCTGTTGAACTCAACTCCTCCATGTAAGAATGGAACACCCTGTGCTGTCAAAACAATTGCATTTGCCAGTCTGCCCATTTTATCCTTGATATAATCTGGTTCATTTGGCACACTCTTTTGAAGTTTATCCCAAAGAGTTAAGTTGTCATGTGCCGAAACATAGTTTATGCATTCATCCGGGTCTGTAGCAAAATCACCCAGTCCACCCTGAATTCCTCTCTTGAGATCATCTAACCTATATGAATAGTTACCTTGCATAAATCCTTTAGATTCATTGTCAAGATTGCCTCTGATTGCCTCTCTAATTCTGTCATTAAAGAACCCTATATGAAGTCCAGCTTGATTAAATGAGCCTATCTCCATTCTAAGTGAGCTATCAAGCGGTGTTGCACCTGCAAGCCATCCCTCACCATAGATAACTGCCGACGGATTTATCTTCCTCACTTCTTCTTGTACCTTTGCCATTGTAACTCTATCTATTGCTGCCATCAGGTCAAATCTAAAACCATCTATGTGATATTCTTTTGTAAGGTATGTCAATGTATCAATTATGAACTTTCTCACCATCGGCTTTTCTGTTGCAATTTCGTTGCCACAACCAGAGGCATTTGAGTAGTTACCATCTTTGTCTTTCCTGTAAAAGTACCCAGGGACTACCTTGTCAAATATTGAAAACTTAGCATCTCCTATCTGGAATGTGTGGTTAAATACAACATCTTGAATAACACCTATTCCTGCTTTGTGCAGAGCCATAACCATCTGTTTGTACTCTTTAATCCTCGCAATTGTATTTGGATTAGTTGCATATGAACCTTCAACGTTTTGATATAAAACTGGATCATATCCCCAGTTATAAGTTTTATTTGGATTTGTTTCGTCCACTGAACCAAAATCATATGTTGGGAGTAAATGAACATGAGTTATACCAAGTTCTTTCAAATGATCAATACCTGTTTTTACACTATTTGGTCCTTTTGTTCCTGTTTGAGTAAAACCTAAATATTTCCCCCTGTACTCCGGTCTTATTCCGCTCGAATCATCTATTGTAAAATCTCTCACATGTGTTTCATAAATTATAGCATCTTCTTGGTTTTTCAGTGTCACAAAAGTATCTTTTTCCCAACCAACAGGGTTTGTATCTTTGGGGTCAAAGATTAAAGTCCTTTCAGAATTTGCAGATGTTGCTCTTGAATACGGGTCTGGCACAACATATTTTCTGATTGTATCGTCGGTTATAGAGTTAGAAGCATGCCAAACTTCATACTGATAGTATTTACCTTTCAAATCTCCATTTATCTTAAGATACCATGTTCCATTAACAGACTGCTCCATCTCATACTCTTTGTATTTTGTAGTCTTATAGTCATCATAAAGTCTCATTACAACTCCAATTGCTGTTGGAGCCCAAAGTCTGAACGCTGAATAAGCTTTTGTATATGTGCATCCTAAGTCATTGCCTTTATAATAATACTTTGGATTATCTAATATATTTCTTGGCTGCGCAATCGTTGGCTTAAAACCTTCTTTTGAAATTAGATAAGGAACCTGGGGTTCTAATTCATCCACAGTTGTGATTCTAAACGTATCAACCTTTGTGATCTTCTCATTACCTGTGTAAAGCTCTTCAATAACCTTGTCATTTCCCATTCCATCTGGATACCACTTTGCAGATGTTCCATCCCATGAGGTGAACTTGAACTTAGCACCAATTACAACACCATCTTTGCCAAGCTCTTTTACAAGTTCATAGTAACCTTTCTGTGCATTCCATGTCATTTTCCATGCAGGAAGTGGTTTGTACTTTCCTTCAGAAGAAGCCGTTCCGCCCCAGTCGTTCATAGTTCCAGAGACATATACCTCAAGCTTGCCAGATGTGTCTGTAAATTTAAAATCACCTGCACCAGGTTTTAATATAAATCTCACTTTTGTGCCGCCATCAATTAACTCATACCCTGCCTCTTCTGGCTTAAAATTTTTGTTTATCTTCGGCAAAACTGGTTCAACATTTTTGATAGGAACTTCATCATAAAAAGCTGTCACTTTAAAACCTTGAGTTTTATTATTCGAAAGAATGTCTGCTTTCTTTGCAAGCTTTACAACAATTGTATTAAGGCCATCAACAAATGCTGTCATTTTCGGAGTTTTCTGAGGCTGAGATGTATAGATTTGCTCTTCACCTTCTATCAGCCAAACCTCTTTTGAACCGCTGATTCCTGAGATGAACCTGTCAACGGCAACATCTTTTGCTTCCCAGTTACCTTTTCTAACTATAATACCTACTTTTGTTACCTTCCCAGGAAGTTCAACTACTGCTTTTACTCCAAAGTCATCCTTGGAAGTAAACTCATAAGCTTTGCCTTCTGCACCAACTGGCTCAACAGGCCATATCCACAAATTCCAACCTTGATAGTCTTCATTGTACCTGTAGTAGTGAATGATGAGAGTTGTTTTTTCACCTGCCCCTAGAATAGAAATTGGGAAAATAAGAGTAGCAATAAATAGGGCCACCATCAAAAGACTTATAAAACGTTTGCTCTCGAATTTTTTCACCATCTTTCTTACCTCCTAGCTAATTTAATCAGTTTTTGAAACAACGCAACAAATAATAAACCCGAAACTCCAAAATGTCTTTTGTGAATGCAAAGGTTTGCTTAAACTTTGTAATGATTATATATCTTTTTATTAAAATTGTCAATATGCTGCAATTTGAATAAATTAAAGACTTGAATTTATGAAAAGTAAATAAAAATAGCAGCCTCCACACACTGTGAAGACTGCCGTATAGAAAAGTTGTAAAGTTTATTTTTTTATTCCCATTTGAAAAATATCCTGAACAAAAGCTGAGCTGCTTCCGCACGAGTTGCAAACTTTCGAGGCAGTATTTGATTTTTGCTATTTCCTTTTATTAAATCATTTGCAACCAAAACAGAAATACTATCTTGAGCATACGAAGATATATCAGATGAATCATAAAATTTAGTTGCAAGGCTACTTTTTGTTTTTACCATTGGTTTGTTTGCAACCTCCAACGCTCTTACTACAAGAACCATCATATCTTCCCTTGTTATATAATCTTCTGGTTTAAACTTATTCGCATAACCCTTTGCAATGCCAAGTGCTTTTGCAATTGCAACTTCACGCCAGTAGATACTATCTTTTTTAACATCTTCAAAGTTTGAAGAATACTGAGCATCAAGACCAAGAGCATTTACCAGCCACTTGACAAACTCTCCACGCTTTATATATTCTTGAGGCCTAAAACTATTTTGGTCAGCACCACTTATTATATTTCTCGTGGCCAGGGAAGACACAGCTTTTTCAGCCCACGAATAATTCTTCAAATCGTCAAATTTTTTGCTAATATATCCCACTGCAAACTTGCTAAAACTGTTTACATTCGCAACCATACGTTTAGAATTAGCAACATATTTGCTATTTGATACAACCTCTGCTTTCCCATCATCATTTATATGCAGCATTACCAAGTTTTCAATACCGCTCAGCTCTTCTACTCCAGGAGTATAAGCAATAGATATTTTTATAGAATTTGTAGGTCTTTCAACATTCAACTTTTTCAAATCTTGATAAAACCCAATTTCATATATTGGTCTTTTTCCAACTGCCGTGCGAATCTCTGAAGGTATATTAGAATTTTCCACTTTTTTTATCAATATCTCAATTTGCTTGTTATTGTCTATGTTCTTTTCCTTTAATAAGTCAGCTGGAAGTTTCAAGCTTAATTCATCTGTATTAACTAAAACTTCCTGTATATCAAAAGAAGCTGTAAATACTCTCGATGGAAGCGCAATATTGTACTGCACTAAAGGTTTACTTATTTTCAAATCTAACGTTAAAATTTTTTTCTTTGACACTTGCATCTGCAGTGCTTTTGTTACTGAAGACTCATCTAATTTAACATCTAACCTTTCCTCTGATAGCTGAGATATTTTGGGTCTAATTATCCCACTATTATCAATTGTAATTTCAGGCAAAGCAGTCTTATCAGTTTGTTTAATATCTTCCTTTTGAGATGATTGCGCACCTACCTGCTTTTCAGCTTCTTTGATATTAGGTATTAAAACCTCAGAGGAGGAAGAGGGTAAAGATGATTGTTTTTTTACTACATTGAAAGTTTTTATATCCACAACAGAACCTTTACCAGCCACAACCGTATAAGTACCCTCTGGCGAGTCTGCTGGTAAAGTAAATTTGTCACTGAAATTTTTCCCCTTCACTGTATTTATATAAAGCATGGTAGAATTTGGTCTCAATACTTTGACAACAATCTCATCAAACACTGTTTGCCCAGAAATTACAACATCTTCACCTGGACTTTTATCAGGTATGGAATTTAAAATAACTTCCTGGGCAGAAAATCCTACAGATAATAAGGAGAATAAAAACACAAAAACAAGCAAAATACCTGAAGCTATCCTTGTTCCTTTTTTCATTATTAAAATCCTCCTTTTGGGTTTATAGCCTTATAAAACCTTTAAAATCTGCCCGGCAACCACAAAAAACAGTTGCCGGGCGGTTAATAACCTCATCGAAGCTCAATAGGCTCAGCAAGACTATTTGGAGTAGTAAGGCTTGTGTCAAATTTGTCAAATACAAATACTTTTACCCTGTAGTCAGTGCTCAGATAATCATTTACATTAAAGTAAGCCTTAAAGTCTTCAACTCCTACTATATCCTTTTCAACAGCAACAATTGAAATAGGAGTTGTCCCTTTTAATAGTTCAAACACTACAACTTCTTTGCCATCATGCTGAATACCTTCTGATTGTTTTACCGTAACACTTGCAATAAGTCCTTTATCTTTTTGCAGACTTGCATTTGAAATTTCAAATTCCCTGTCAGCAACTTTGAAAAATTCAACATCATCAAGGTTGCACCATGTACCTCCTGCATTCTCTGAATCTGAATAAAGCCCTATTGTAACACGTCCAGTGGTAACTTTAATGTTTGCAATCACCATTTTGTGCCACTCTGCGACCCATTTGGTCGGCATATTTATTCTCAGTTCTTCTCCACCATAGTCTTTTACAAACAGGTAGTTAGCATTCTGGCCGCCGCCTCCATTTGCAAAGGCTCTGAAGATGTATATACCATTTGGTATATTTTCGATTGTTTGATATGTGACCGCCTTGTAAGGTTTGTCACTCCAGTGAGTAAGCTGCGTTCCTCCAGAATGCCCTCCACTTTCAGTTTTGACAGCATTAGTATTTCCTTCGCTTATCCAATACTTTAGTCCCTCTTCAAAACTATAATTTTTTACAAGATTTTTGCTATTGATAACCTTTACTTTGGCATATGCTTTTAGAGTTGTGCCTTCTACAACACCTGTAACAGTAAATTCACCAATCGCTGAGTATTTACTCTCATCAATAGCTTCCCATGTAACATTTGCCTCAGAGGATGTATCATCATCATAAACCACCATGACAGTTGGCGGAAGCTGAGGCTTTTGCCCTACCTCTGTTGTAATATCTAATCTTTGAACACTCACTATATTCTTTTCGATATCTGGGTCCTGGCGATAGAATAGAACATCGTCTATTGCACACCAAAAACCTGAATCAGCAGCAATTTCAAATGAAATTGTGCACTTTCCTGTTGTCACATTAATATCATTTATTTCAGCAGGTGTCCAAGCATCCCATGCAGCTGATTGTGGAATTTGTATTTTTATTTCCTGCCCACCATAATCTTTTATTACAATATCACGTTTTTGAGCACTACCAGTGTTAACAAACCATGCTTTAAATGTATACTTGCCTTGCCCTAAGCCTGTAATTGTTTGAGATATTACAAGATTGTATGGCGATCCATACCAAATATTTAATTTCTTGTTTCCAGAACGGACAGGTGCACTACTATTTGCATTTGCTGCTCCAGTCTGCCCCTCTACATTCCATCCATTCAAATCATCTTCAAAGCCAGAATTTTGTATAAGATTTGCTACTTTTACTTTTGCAACAGGTGTAACCTCGCTACCTTCAACATGCCCACAAACTTCAAAGCTACCAGTTTGGGCATATTCTGACGGGTCAATACTGTCCCATGTGACATCAACCTCTTTTGTAAGACCATTGCTCAAAACAGCTGTGATTTTAACAGGAAGTTTTGGCATTTCACCTGGAGCTGTTCCAACAACAACTGGTTTATAATCTACAATCATGATGTTATTGAGCATCTTGAACACATACAGAGAATCCAAAGCATTTCCATTAAAATCAAACATAGCTTGGTTATCCCATCCATTTCCTTCGCCTGTCTTCCAGCCAGCACCTTCAACAGGTATCCAATCTGGCTCCCAATAGAATATGCCAAGTCCTTTGCCACCTGGAACTTGTGCTACAGCATTTGCAATGTTTCTAATAACCAGTGCTTGATTTTGGACTGATGGCTCATACCCAGCTGTTGCAGCTTCCCTTGTGCCAAAGATATTATTCAGTCCATCTCCATTTTCTAAAGTGTATGCATACGCTGTTTCTGCAATAACTACCTCTTTGTTATATCTTTTGCTAATATCATTCATATTGTAGATTAAATCACTAAGTTTTCCATGCCAGTATGGGTAATATGAAAGTCCAATTACATCAAACTCAACACCACGCTGCGTCAAATTGTCAAATACTCTTCTGTATAGTTCATTGTCCCCTCCGTTAGCAAGGTGAATCATAATCTTCACCTGATTATCAGGACCAGCTGCATCCCTTACACCTCTAATCCCTGCCTTTAGAAGCTCTGCAAAATTGTCATATCCTCCAGCATCTTCGCCCCATGTTTTCCCGTCCGGCCAGAGCATACCGCCATTAACCTCATTTCCAACCTGAACCATGTCAGGAAGTGCACCTTGATCTTTGTACATTTTTATGACGTCATAAGTATACTGGTAAACTGCCTGTTTTAGCTGGTCAAATGAAAGATTTGCCCATGCTCTTGGCTTGTCTTGTTTTCCTGGATCTGCCCAAAAGTCACTGTAATGAAAATCAAGCAAAAGTTTCATTCCTAAACCTTTTGCTCTTTTTGCAATCACCAGCATGTTTTCAGCATCACAGTTTCCTCCACCCATCGGCTGACTTTTATCTTCGGTATAATATGGGTGGTTCCATATTCTAAGCCTTATCCAGTTAACTCCAAAATATTTCAAAATCTCAAGTGCATCCATCTGGACTCCGTTCAAATAGAACTTACCGCCACAATCTTCTATTTGTTTTAGCATTGATACATCTGCGCCCTTTATGAAAGTATCATCAACCATTTTGTATACCTTGAACTCCTTTATTGAAGCTGGCTGATTGTTTGGTGTTGAGGTGATTGTGACACGGATATATCTTATCCCTGAGGCAGGTGGTATGAACTTGTCATACTGCGTTTGTGAAGTGTCAATATTATTTGATTTGTCTACTAATACTGTCCACCTATTGTCATCTATTGAATATTCAATTTTATACTGATAGCTCCCATTACCATTAAAAACTATTTCGGTTGCAAAGAGATTTGCATAAACATCTCCCAAATCAATCTTCAGCCAATGAATGCCTGCATCCTGTGCACTCCAAAAAGTAGTCTCATCACCGTCATTTGCAAGGGTTGCCGGATTTGTTGTAGCTTCACTGTCAGAAAAAATATTTTTGCCTACAGCTATATTAGGACCAATTGGGTCAACTTTTATCCCAATTTGCTTCTTTACCTGAGCTGAATTCTGTGCAAAGACCTTGGTTGACAACAAAGGAAAAGCAAAAGAAATGACAAAAATGAGCAATATAAAAATGGCAAACACTCTTTTCATTTTTTGTTCCACCCCTTTATTGTTGTTTAAAAGCAGGCAAGAACTTGCCTCAAAAATTTGCATTTCACAATAAGCTACTCTATAATTTAATTTATAAAACTCCTTTATGCTCTATTTTCTAACTAAATTAGTTCAGAGGCTACCAGCAAAACACCACACTTTCCCGAGCACTGGTAGCCTCTTTCTTTTTCAAAAAATTATTCTATAAACCTACTGATTTCTCTCTCTGAAGTACTGTTCAAGCTGTCTGAGTGCTTCAGCTTTAACCTTCTCAACACCTGCTGCTTTGAGCTTCTTGTCAAGTGTTGCAAAAGCTTCATCCACGTTCTTTACCATTCCCAAACATATTGGATTGTAATACTGTGTCATAACACTGTTGAGGTTTGCAATCTCTGTTTTTACCTTTGTTTGGTCAAGTGAGAATGAAGAAAGTAGTGAGCTCACAAGTGCTTTCTTGATTGTGTTCCTAAGAGCAATGTAATTGTCATCCCAGCTTGCAAGTGGTAAGAACTGGTCTTTATTCGTGAACCAGAACCCTGCAGCATCTGGTGGATATGTGTTGTTATCTGCTGTAACACCTTTTGGCAAATCAATCTTGTTATCCTTGATTATATAGTTCTTGCCCTGAATTCCAAAGTAAACAAGATAGTTGTAAGACTTTTCTTCCATAATCAAGTCAAGTGCCATAAGTGTTCTTTCTGCATTCTTTGTCTTCGCAACAAGAGCAACACCATTGTTTATATATGGGTCTGCTGGCCTGTGTCCTCTCTTATCAAAGATTGGAATAATTTCAACTTTCCAGCCCTTCGTTTTTGCATTTGCAAGGTTAGATTGTATATCTTGGCTATTTCCAAATGCAACTGCAGACTTGCCTTGATCGAATGCGTCTTTACTTCTTACTTTGTTAGCATAAGCGTTTCTGTTGATGTATCCTTTGTCATACCATGACTTTACCTTTTTCGCTGCATCTTTGAAAGCAGGAAGTATTTCTTTGTCCATTATATAGTAAACTTTGGGTTTGGTGTCATATATAGTTGTGAAAAGTCCTGTACCGCCTGTTGATACTCTTGCAACATCTTCTAAGTAATCTGTTTTTTCAACCAAAAGTCTCCACATAACTGAGTTCAAGTCGTACTGGTTGTCCAAATTCATTGGCATCATGCTTTTCTCATTTTTCTTTATTGCTGCAAGGAACGGTTCAATATCATTGTATTTTTTGATTGGGGGAACCTTATACTTTTCTCTCAAATCCCCTCTTATAATTACAACATCAGCTTTTCTGTCAGGTGTTGCAGTCGGAATCATGTAGATTTTCCCTTTTACCTTTGCTTCCTGCCATGCAACAGAAGGTGTTGCTTTGTAGTGTCTTGGCATGTATTTTTTGATCATATCCATTGTAAGTTCCTTAAATCCACCTTTTGCAGCTTCCTGGAAGTAGAAGCACCAGTTTGCTGCATACATCCAATCAACATTCTCTCCTGATGCCAGAATAAGTGGATATTTGTAGTTCAAATCTCCCCATCCAATGTAGTTAATCTCCATTGTTGCGTTGATGTCTTTTTGAAGCTTTTTGTTAAGCTCTTTCATAACGTTTGGAAATTCAGCCGGTGCATCACCCAAAAGATAACCAACAATCTTGACAGGTTTTGACACATCAATGCTCGGGTCAAAACCGGGTGCAGTTCTTTTTGATTGCGCACCAAAGCCAACCACAAACATTGAAACTAAAATGGTTGAAAATACAAAACATACTGTCAAGATGAGCGCTAAAAGCCTGAAGTTCTTTTTCATCACACAATCAACCTCCCTGATTCATTTTAATCTATACCAACAGGCATTACAAAAAGCACCTGTTGATACCATTTTTAACCTTTTACAGCACCAAGTGTAATGCCTCTGACAAAATACCTTTGAACAAACGGGTACAAGAAAATTATTGGACCTGTTGCAACAACTGTCATTGCAAGCTTTAAAGTTTCTTTTGGCATATCTATTCGTACAACATTTTGCAGAATATTAGCAGCAACATTGACGCTTGACAGGATTAAATACAAGGTATATTGCAGAGGATACAAGGTCTGTTTTTCGATGAACATCATTGGAGTCCACCAGTCATTCCAGTAATTGAGAGCTATGAAAAGTCCAATAGATGCTAAAGCTGGTTTTGAAAGTGGCAAAATAATTTTCAAGAATATTGTAAAATCTCCTGCGCCGTCAATCTTTGCTGACTCTATCAAAGAGTCTGGAATAGAACCTCTAATAAAGTTGCGCAAGATTAAAATGTAAAACACATTGAAAAGTGGCACAAGTATCAGAACAAGCACGTTGTTTTTCAAATGATAGTAGTTTGCCAAGATTATATAGTACGGAGCAAGACCACCGTTAAAAAGTGTTGTGAAGTACAGGAAGAAAGCCAATGCATTCCTATATTTTACATCTTTTCTGTACATAACATACGCAGCCATTGTGGAAAGAAATAACGACAAACTCGTACCAACGCTTGTTACCACAATGGTTACCAAGTAAGCCCTGAAAATTCTTTGAGGGTTTTGGAAAATGAGCTTATATGCACTGAGTGAAAATTCTTTTGGAATCAAAGTGTAACCGTGGTTTATAATATAGTTTTCTGAAGCAAATGAGCTTACCACAAGCACAACAAAAGGTATGAAGGTAAAAAGTCCAATTATTGTTATAAATATATATCCGATAATATTAAACAGAATGTAATCCTTACCCTTTCTCAATGTTCTCTCCCCTTTTAAGTCAATATTTAAAACAGTGCATAGTCTTTGTCATATCTTCTAACAAGCCAGTTGACAAGCATTATAATTACAAAGCACAGCACAGACTGGTAAGCACCTGCTGCTGACGCCATCCCAATATCCTGAACCTGCATAAGGCTTCTGAACACAAGGGTATCGATAATATCTGTATAGTCAAGAAGAAGACCGTTATTACCTATTATCTGATAAAACATATCAAACTCGCCACGCAAAATTCTTCCAAGTGCAAGCAAAATCAATATTATCATTGTCGGTTTTAACATCGGGATTGTAATATAAAAGATTCTTTGGAAGATATTTGCGCCATCAATTATTGCTGCCTCATAACACTCTTCGTCAAATCCCATTATAGCTGCAAGATATAAAACGCTTCCGTAACCTACCCATTTCCATACATATAACATTGGCAAAAGGAAATACCAGTAAGTAGGATTTGAGTAGATATCTATTGGCTCACCACCAAGGTTTTTTATCAAGGTGTTAATAAGACCATAATCATAGTTGAAAAAGTTATACATCATAGCTGCCACAACAACCCATGATACAAAATACGGTAAAAACATAACAGACTGGATGAACTTTTTAAATATCTTACCTGCAAGCTCGGCTATAAAAATTGAACATGCGACCGAAAATACTGTGTATGCAGCCAAAAAGGCTAAGTTGTAAAGAATAGTGTTTTTTGTGACAAGCCAAGCTCTGCCCGAAGCAAAGAAATACTCAAAGTTTTTGAAGCCGTTCCATGGACTGAAAAGTATTCCATCTCGATAGTTAAACTCTTTAAAAGCAAGAACAATTCCACCCATTGGTATATAGGCAAACAGAATGTAGTAAATTGCTACTGGTAAGAACATGGCATAAAGTATCTTGTTCTTTTTTATTTCATACCAAAAACCATTCTTTTTCAATTCAGCCACTCCTTTTGTAGTGATTGAACAAATCATTTATTCTCGCTTCTTCTATTTCTTATTATAAAAGGTCAGTTAAAAATTCATATTAGACAAAATTAATATTTTCTTTGTAAAATTAAGATGATAAAAATTGCAAAAAAATAGAAGCTGGCCTTTCAAAACCAGCTCCCCTATCTTTTTAAGCATTGCAAGGAAAAAATTATAAAGCTGCTGTGGCTATTCTTCCACAGGAAACAGGACTTTTGCAACTGTTTTCTCGTTGATTTTGCTCTCGTAAAACAGTCCAGCTTCATTTCCAAAATAGATTTTCAATCTCTCGTTTATATTCTTTATACCAAAACCATGTCCTCTTGTAGTCTCAACTTCTCCCTTTTTTATTTTTTCAAGGACCTCTTCACAAATTCCAACACCATCATCAATTACATATATTGCAGCCATCTTGCCATCTATAATTTCACCTTTTATGATTATAGTACCTTTCTGATCCTCTTTTTCCAAAATTCCGTGGTGAATAGAATTTTCAACAAGCGGCTGAAGTGTCAGTTTTGGTATCCGCGCTTGTAGAAGTTTTTGTGGAACATCTATCTTAAGGTCAATGCAGTTGTCAAACCTGTAATTTTGAATCATCACATACGCCTTCACATGTTCTATCTCATTTTCCACTGTTACAACATCCTCACCCTTGCTAAGACTTAATTTATAAAACTGAGAAAGAGAGGTTACAAGCCTTGAAATATCTTCATTTTTGTTCTTAATTGCAATCCAGTTTATAAGGTCAAGGGTGTTGTACAGAAAATGAGGATTTATCTGTGACTGAAGAGCTTTGAGTTCCAAATTTTTCTTCTCCTTGCCAAGCTGGTACTGCTCATGCAAAAGTTCTTTTATCTTCTTTAGCATATAGTTGAAGGTATATATGAGCTGACCCACCTCATCTTGAGAGTGGGTATCCAATTCTATATTGAAATCACCTTTTTCAATAACCTTTTTCATATTATGAGTAAGCCTTTTTATTCTTGATGTGCTTGATGTTGCCGCCCAGAAAGCAAATATCAATGTAAAAGGTGCAATCAAGAATATCATGAAAAAGACCTGTTTAATAGTCTTTATATTAAGCTCATGAATCTCTTTATAAGGTGTAACCAGTACAAGATACCAATCTGTATCGCTAATATTCCTTGTTCGAACAAGAAGTTTCTCTCCCCCTACCTCCATCTCAACAACATTTGCCTCTTGAGATGATATATTCTTTTCTATCCCTTTTATTATCTCTCCAAGGGATAAGTTTGTCTTATTTAAAGAACGTGCAACCACTTCACCATTTGAATTGACAATAAAAGCAAGTGTTCTACTTGTAAACAAAGCCTGATTTAGAATTCTTTCAATTTCAGCAATTGAAATATCAGCTCTGAGTGCAGCTTTGTATTCACTAATATTCTTAGGGTCTGGAATCAGTCTTATCAAAGACACAACATCTTTTCGCGCAACATTTAGCATTTTGGGAGTAACCCAAGCAAAAAGCTCTCCTTTTAAAACCATCTGCTGATACCATGGAAGCTTTTCAATCCGCTCAAAGAGAAAATAGCTATCTGTTTCGCTAAGTCTTGCCAATCCCTGTGTCATATAAATTGAGATGCTGAGTATGTCAAAATTCTGGCATGTGCTGTAAAAAAGTTTTGTAAATCTCTGAGAGTCTACAAGCCAGTTACCGATATTTTCGTAGTAGTAGTCATCCGGCCTGTTTACAAGTTCTTGCACGGTTGAATCAAGAGCTAAAATGTTCAGTACATTTTTAACTGATGACACCCTGTTTTCTAAGAAAGAAGCTGTCTGGTCCACAATCTTGCCAGAAGAATAAATAGCCTGTTTTTCGACATCCCTTCCAACAATAACGTAGTTCATAAAAGAAAATATGCCAAATGATATCAAAATCACAAACATATATGATGCAAACAATTTGTATTTTATACTCATATTCGAAAAAATATTTGCAACTCTTTTCATACATAATACCTCTCTCTAAACTCAGATGGAGTCATCCCAACTTTCTTTTTGAACAAGGCTGAAAAATAATTCGGGTCTCCAAATCCAACTTTCTCTGCAATCTCATATAGCTTGATGCTATTATCTTTTAGAAGCTGCTTGGCTTTTTCAATTCTGACCTCAGTTATGTAATCGTTGATTGTCTTACCAGTTGCTTTTTTGAACATACTGCACAAATAATTTGGACTGAAATAAAAATGGTTAGCTATCTTTTGAACACTCAGATGCTTGTCATAGAAGTTTTCTTCAATAAACCTTATTATCTGATACACCTTTCGATTTAAATTGCCACGTGTTGTAAATAACTCAAATATCCCATCAAGCGTCTCATAAATAACCTCTTTTAGCTGGTTTAAAGTAAGCTTTTGTTCTATTTCGCTCCATTTTTTTGCTCTTCCAGCTTCATCTAAAAACTGTGTTATTTTTCTTTGCCTCCCTATTTGGTATGCAATCAAGAGCATCTCAAAAAATATATTTTTTACCTTCTCAATCTCAATGCCTTGATTTGACTTAAGCCAAAAATACAGCTTTTCTATCTCCTCCTTGGCCCTCTTTATATCATCCCTTTTTAGATATTCCTCAAATTTTTCAAAGTCAAAACTAATTTCCTGTTCTCTTTTGTCTACAAAACCTTCATATGTATACGAATTGCCAAAACCATTATAAAATACATTTTTCTTGAGTATCTTGAGCATGTTTTCAATGCTCTCTTTTACTTGACTTGCCTTTATCGAGGTAGCAACCATCAGGCAAATCTCTCCTTTTTGTAAAAAAACCTCTTTTAGTATATTCGCTGCCTTGTTTATGTCAATCTCACTTTTTTCGCTGCAAATAAGAACAAAACTGTTCTGTGATAAAAACGAAAATAACACAGCAATTCTTGATGTAAGGTCTTGACCCAAAACTTGGTTATATATTTCTTTTGATACCATTTCATCCAGATGGTCCTCTTCAGCCTTCCAGTCTACAAACCCTACAATAACATCTAATGTTGAGGTTAAAAAATCTTCGGCAGCATACTTTTGGAAAACGCTATAATCTGTGTGGTCTTTTAGCAGCTGCTGAACAAGCTGTGTAGCAGCGTAATATATACTCTCATTGTAATGTTCTTTCAGCCTTTCTTTTTCTTCCTCTTCTTTTCTCTCAAACTCTATAATCTCCACAACTTTTTTCATTGTGCTCTTAATCTTTTCTATATCGAGAGGCTTTTCGATGTAGTCAATTGCATTCAAACGTATAGCTGACAAAAGATACTCCTTTTCTGCATAGCCACTTATAAAGACTATTTTACATTTTGGAAAAATATTTTTTAACCTCTTTGAAAATTCAATACCATCCATCCGTGGCATTCTTACATCGCACAGTAAAATATCGGGAATATAATTTTTTACAGTCTCCAATGCTTCCTGACCATTTTTAGCACTCTTAATTTCTCCAATTCCAAGCTCATTCCATGGTATCAATGTTTCAAGACTTTCTCGGGTTATTTTCTCATCTTCTACAATCAAAAGCTTAAACATTTTATTAGCTTTCCTCCCAACAGAGAAAAAAGGTTAAACTTGCACAACTTTTTGTAGTCCTTCTACTTGAATATTATACACCATGTGAACTCTTTAAGTAGCTAAAAAAAATAAAAAAAGCCTGTCCATCTTCTTTAGCACCTTATAAAGTGGACAGGCAACAAGTTTTTTAAGGGCTTATTTTGCTTTGTAAAAGCAGCGTTTTGGCGACTCTATCAGCCCTTCACTTTTTAGTTCCTTGATAGCTTTTTCAACCTCTTTTTTGTCAAGCCCTGTCTTTTGAACAATATCCTGAATTTTCATCGGCTCTGGAGAACTCTTCAAAGCCTCTAAGACCATATCTTTTGCGCTCATAAAAGTCATCTCCTTTCTATATAAATTCCTTACAGTATCTTTTGCTTTCAATACACTTTTATACCACCGTTTTGCTTCTTTATAACAACATTTTCATATGGTGATATAATTATATATGTAAACTGCGAAAGAAGGAGATGATGAGCATGAAACGCTTGTTATCTTCTTCATATATTTTGATGTTTGATGAGTATTATTCTTTTCAGCCAAGACTCAAAGAGATGTGCACTTGCATTGATCTTAAAAGTCTGTCTTCAACCAAGTACATGTGCTCAAAAAAGGTGCTTGACTCAATCTCAGAAAAGATAAAAAAAGTTGAAAATTCCTTGTTCTTTCTTGGTGCTGGCGAATATCATCACTTCACATATATGCTTTTGAAAAAGATAAATAAAACTTTTTCTTTAATAGTTATTGATAAACATGTTGATTATTCAAATAGTTATCCGGGATTTATAACATGCGGTTCATGGTTAAAAGATGCCGCAGGATTAAATCAAATTGCTGAAATCTTTGTCCTCTCAGAAGATAAAAAAAATGTGAGCAGCAGCAAAATTAAAATTTTATCACCACTTGATTATAAAAAGATAAAACCTAACCTACCGGTTTACATAAGCATTGACAAAGATATCTTAACAAAGTCTTCAATAAACACAACCTGGGACCAAGGACACTGCAAGCCAAAAACCTTAATCGAAATAGTTTCACATTTCTCATCAGCTTTTGAAATAGTTGGAGCAGATATTTGTGGTGAACCACCTGCGCAGTATTTCTCACCTGAACACAAAAAAAGCGAAGATATAAATTTAAAACTCCTTCTACTGCTCACAGAAAAATCTCAAAGTATTGTTGCATGAAAAAAGCTGGAAGGTTTCCTTCCAGCTTTCATAGAATATTAACCTCATTGACTGAACATATATTTGTTCAAAATCATCTCAAGAAGCTCTTGTTTGCCAGATTTGTTTTCTATTTGAGAAAGATTTAGAGCATACTCTTCTAACGTCTTAAAATCTGCCTGACCACTTACAATCTTAGCTCCAATTCCTTCTTTGTAGCTTCTGTATCTCTCTTCGATAAACTTATCAAATACCCCATCTTTAACAAGCTTATATGCTATCTTAAATCCTTTTGCAAAAGCATCCATCCCCGCAATGTGACCAATAACCAGGTCTTCAAGTTCAAAAGAGCTTCTTCTTACCTTTGCATCAAAGTTGAGCCCACCTTTGTCAAAACCACCCATCTTTATAACCTCATACATAGCAAGCGTGGTAAGCCTTACATCTGTTGGGAACTGATCTGTATCCCAACCCAAAAGCAAATCGCCCATGTTAGCATCAATTGAACCAAGCATGTTGTTTATTCGTGCAAATCTCAACTCATGGTGAAAATCATGTCCTGCCAAGGTTGCATGGTTTACTTCTATGTTGAGCTTGAAGTACTTATCAAGATCATACTTTTTCAAAAATCCATATACATGAGCAGCATCAAAATCGTACTGATGCTTAGTTGGTTCTTTTGGCTTTGGTTCAATCAAAAACTGACCGTCAAACCCTATCTCTTTTGCATAGTCAACTGCCATGCGCAAAAATCTTGCCAAGTTGTCAAGCTCAAGCTCCATGTCGGTGTTCAAAAGCGTCTCATAACCTTCTCTTCCGCCCCAGAACACATAGTTTTCGCCGCCAAGCTCTTTTGTTACCTCTAACGCCTTTTTCACCTGCGCTGCTGCATATGCAAAAACATCGGCATTGCAGGATGTTGCAGCACCATGAACATATCGCGGATGTGAAAATAGGTTTGCTGTTCCCCACAAAACTTTTGTTTTGCTTGTGTTTAAGTATTCTTTGATCATAGAAACTATCTCATCCAAGTTCTTGTTTGTTTCTCTTAAATTTTCTCCTTCAGGTGCAATGTCTCTGTCATGAAAACAGAAAAATGGAACATTTAGCTTTTCAAAAAACTCAAATGCGGCTTCAACTCTTGCCTTTGCGTTGTCCATTGGGTTTGAGAACCTGTCCCATGGACGGGTAATTGTAGGTTGTCCAAACGGGTCGCTTCCTGTTGCACAGAATGTATGCCAGTAAGCAACTGCAAAACGAAGGTGGTCTTTCAAAGGCTTGCCGTCAATAATTTCGTCAGGATTGTAGTACTTGAAAGCAAATGGATTGTCTGACTTTGGTCCTTCATATTTTACTTCTGGAATGTCTTTGAAGTACTTCATTTTATAACTCACTCTCCTTCTATAATAAATAATTTCTTAACGTAAACCCACTTTTTTAAAAATGTTTGTAAACATACTTAGTTTGTTTATTAAACAAACTAATATTATTATATTATATATTCTTCATTTTTTCAAAAAATCCTTCTTTAAAACAAAGAATGTTTTGCAAAAGTAGCAGACTATTAATTTAACTTGTATGAAAGTACCTTCTTTGTAATATAACTGAATTATTTGAATATAATATAAGGTGATATTAATGGAAAAGTTTTGAACTTTGAAGAAGCTCCTATATTTTTGAAAACCTTTACAAAAACACTTAATTAAATTTTAAAAAGTGAGTTGAGAAGACTCTGGTTACTGATAAGGTTTTGAACATGAAATCAGATAACTAAAACACAAAAAATGAAAGGGGCTATTTATCCATGCCCCAATTTTTTATTCGCTTACTTTTTCTCCTTTTTGTTTTGCACCTTCTTTGTACTCAGAAGGGCTGTAGCCAGTGTAGCGTTTAAAAAGCCTTGAAAAGTAATGCGGGTCTGGAATACCAACCCTGTCCGCAACCTCATATGTTTTAAGGTCGGTTGTAATCAAAAGCTGCTTTGCTTTTTCTATTCTATACTCATTTATAAAGTCGGAAAGGTTTTTTCCTGTCTCTTTTTTAAATAGCCTGCTCAAATAAGAAGGACTTACAAAAAATTTTTCTGAAATATCGCTGAGGGAAATCTCGCCTGAGTGGTAGTTTTCTTTTATGTAATCTACCACTTTTTTTATCAAACTGCCCATTTTGTTTAGGTTGTGCTTTTGGATTTCTTCAATTGTACGCTGGATAGATACTCGCAAGATGTTGCTGAGTTCTGACAAACTTTTGCATTTTATAATCTCATTAAAATAATCAATACTTTCAAACATCTCTTGATTATCATGTTTATTTATGGTTGAAGAAAGCTGAGCTTTTATCATATCTATTTCAATTAGCAAAAGATAATAAAAATTAAAAATGTACTGTTTATCTGCTTTTGATTTTTTTAAAGTCTCTTCAAGTTCAATCAAAAGATTATTTACATTTGAATAATTGCCATATCTGACACTCATTAAAATTTCATTTTTTAGATTTTTCAGTCTCTTATCATCTACATACATGAAAAAGTGAGAAAGGTCTTTATAATATATGATATCTTCTTCATTAAAATAAAATTTATAATTTATAGCATCTATGCACTCTTTATATTTGTCTGGAAGTTGTATAATGCCTCTGCCCCATGTACTTACTGCAAGTGTCAAATCAATATTAAAACACCCCACCGCTGCTCTCTTTAATTGGCTTAAAAGTTCAAAAAACTTCCTTTCTTCACTTTTTTCTAGTTCTCTTTTTGAACTTACAATATATACTGCTTGTGAGTTATTTAAATAAATAGTATAGATAGTAAAATCTTGACCAAAAAAATCATTTAGCATATTTGATATCCCTAAAAGATATAAATGAGTGTTATGCTTCCCCTTTTCTTTAGTACTGCACTCAGCTAAAATCATCAAGAAACTGCCAATCTCAATTTCATAGAACGAAGCCATTTGAAGAACTTCATCTTCATTTGAAATCATTTCAAATATGACATTGAACAAGAAATTCTCTCTTAAGATGGGAAGTTTTTCTTTCAAAATGCTATTTATCTTTTCCAGCTCCTCAACTATTGTCTTTTCTTTCTTTATCTCGTTTATGGCTTTTTGCACCACATTTATTATATCTTCTACCTTCGTTGGTTTTAGAAGAAAATCAAAAGCCCCACTTTTTATAGCTTTTTGGGCATATTCAAACTCCCTGTAAGCTGTCAAAATGACAATTTTGCATCGGGGAATAATATTTTTAATCTTATCAATTAGCTCTATTCCATCCATATTGGGCATTTTTATATCAGTAATAATAATATCAGGTTTTACCTCTTCAATCACTTTCAAAGCTTCATCCCCACTTGAAGCTTCAGCGCAAATTTCACATTCTAAATCTTTCCATCTTATAACATTTCTTATTCCTTTCCGAATAAGCATGTCATCGTCAACTATTACAATTTTATACATCTTCCTCTTCCCCTTCGTCAGAAAATTCCTGTAAGCTTTCTTCTACCGCTTTGGAAAGCGCGTCCATAAAAATCTCAATCTTTATAGTAGTGCCTCTTTGTGGTAGGCTTTCAATTGAAAAGCTTGCATCTTTTCCATAGATGAGCTTAAGTCTTTTTACCACATTTAAAAGTCCTATTCTTGTATAGGATCTTCCCTCCTGTTCAAGGAAGACCTCATTGTCCTCCTCTAAATCTTGACGTATCCCTTTTAACTTTTCAGGTGTTATCCCAACACCATCATCTTTTACAATTATGGTAAGCTTATCATTCCAAATATAACCACCCAAAAATATCTTGCCAAAACCTTTTGGGCGTATGCCGTGAAAGATAGAATTTTCTACAAGAGGCTGTATTAGCAGTTTAGGAATTCTAAGTTTTAAAGCTTTTCTATCCACATCCACTTCAAGTTTTAAATTCTCTTCACCGAAATTTATCTTCAAAATTGAAACATATGAGGTTATATATTTTATCTCTTCTTCTAAGGTTAAAAACTTCTCTTCTTTTAGATTCACCTCTAAAAGCTTTGAAAGTGCAATGACAACATCGCTTATTTGGGATACACCATTTAGCTGTGCAAGCCAATTAATAGATTCTAAAATGTTAAACAAAAAATGTGGATTGAGCTGGGTTTGCAAAACTTTTAGTTCTGCCTCTTTTCGTGTTATCTGTTCCTTGTAAATTGAATTTATCAGATGATTTATTTTTATCACCATATTGTTAAAGTTATCAATTAGGATACCAAGCTCATCCTTTCTGTCAAGATTTTCTATTGTCTTGTATTCTCCTTTTCTAATTCTTTTTGTTGCTTCCACAATAGCATTAATTGGTTTTAAAAAGTCCATAGAAAGCATCAGCGACATCGCTGACGTTATTACAAATGACAAAAAACACAAAATTATAAGCCACATCCTAAGCTTGTCTATATCTTCAAATAATATTTTGACTGGAATAGAAGTAACTATGTACCAGTTTACCTGTTTTATTGGCAGAACATTGACAATATATTCATTGGAGGTATATGTAACAACCCCGTTTTCATTTTTCACACCAGACATAAACTTCAAGATTTTTTTCTCATTCATCTCGCCTTTTGTAGAAATAAATATATCATCACCCACTACCGCAATTGCTTGGCTTTTTTCTGCAACAAGTTCAGAGAATGTTTTGTCAAAGAGCTCTGTGTTTATCATAACAGCTAAAATTCCTTCAAACTTTAACGTCTGTGGATTATTTATGCTTCTGAAAACCAAGATTACCACTTTGCTTTCTTTGTCTTTTTTCAGCGAAGCCACATACCAAACAGGTTTTCCATTTCCTTTTGCAGCAATGTCATACACTTTTTCAAAAGAAATTTGAGATGGTATTATCTCGTCAAGTCCTACTTTTTTTGAAGTGTTATCAACTATACACAGCTTTTTCTCTTTTGTGAATACCCCTATTGATTGCACATCAAGATGCCCTAAGATTATTTTTCGAAACTTGTTTGTAAGTGAAGCAACTTCATCGTAATAATCCACATTTTTCATTGATTTGTCCAAAACATTATAAAGTTCTGTTTGATATAAAATATCCTGAGTTATACTATTGAGCTCATTTATTTTGTCAACAATTCTCAGTCTTGCTGTTTTTATAACATCAGAGGTATAGCCTACATATTTTTTGAATATCAAATCTGACGAAATTCTAAAGCTCAAAACCCCAATGAGTATTATTGGAATAAATATTTGAATGTATGAAACTGCTAAAAATTTTTTGTCTATGGAAATGGTACGATAATATTTTATTAAGTTTCTAAAAATCATCTTTATTTTAAACATTCTCATTCACCCAATTTTTCCATATTCTCTTCCCACGCTTTGATTGCTTTTTCCCAAAATAACTTTGAAGAAATTGTACCCTGTAGATAATAAGGAATATTTTTGGTTATAACCTCTTCCCAAACCATTCTGTCAACAAAATGGTCAGGCGGTGCAACAAGCACATCGGCTTCTTTTATAAAACCTTCCGCTTTTGAACGCAGAGGATTATTAACATTTGGAGGATTTATAATTTTTATATTTGAAATCAACCCTGTTCTTTCAACAAATATTCGTGCAATCTTTTCAGAAGTTAAGAATTTTAAAAGTTTTATCGCCCAGCTTCTTTTTGTTTCATCTTGCCAAGCTTGACTGCTAATATAAAATGTTCCACCACCAAGACCATAAATCAAATGTTTTTTCCCAGTATTACTTATCTGGGGGAAAAAATATATATCAACCGTCTTTGGGTCACATTTTGGAATGAACCACGAACCCTGGACAATCATTGCTGCCTTCTTTGTCAAAAACAAATCATTTCGTTGTTTGCTTGTAAGTGAATAGTAATTATCTGGAAATGCTCCTGCTTTGTAAAGTATTTTTAAATAGTCAAGTGCTTTTACGTAGGGTGATGAAAATTTGCCGCTCTTGAGCGGATTTTCTACATCATGCTTTGTTCCTATCGAAACAATAATGTTCTGGTATATGTATGTCCCCTCTGGCTGGGCATTAAAAGCAATTGGAATAATTCCTTTGCTCTTCAGTATTTTTGAGACATTTATCAGCTCATCAAATGTCTGAGGAACTTTTAGACTGTACCTTTCAAATATATCCTTGTTAACAAAAAGGCACTCAACTATTGTTTCAAGTGGAACACCATAAATCCTTCCATTGAAAGTCACATATCTCCACATGTTAGGATAAAAACTTTGATACCATTTTACATCTTTTTTGAGCACATCTGTTAAATCAGCTATTTGGTATCTTTGAATTAGGATGTCTCGAACAGAACCCGGAAAAAGGCCAAAGACATCTGGAGGGTTGCCAGATGCAAAATCTGTCTGAAGTTTTATCAAAAAATCATCACCAAACAGAGATTCATTGATGATGGTTATGCCGGCATTTTCTTCTTGAAACTTCTGAAGCACAAATGAGAGTGTGTCGGCATAAGGGTCGTTCCCACCCCATGAACTTAAAAATCTTATTTTTTTGCTAACCTCAAACTCCTCATTTTCAATAGTTACACTTTCTTCTACTGTTTTCTGAGTATTCAAAATAAGTATAATTATAAGCGCAAGAGTACTTATAAGAGGTACTAAAAAACCTATTGATAGTATATGTCTTTTATTAAAAGAATCTTTCATAAAAATCACAACCCTGAATTCTTTAAGTATAAATATTTTCACTTTTATTTTATCTTATATTGAGATAAAATCACAATCTATTTCTTTTCAAATATTAGCAACAAACGGGATACCAGTGCTACATTCTTGCACCAGTATCCCGTCTGTAATTTTTCTTTTAATTATTTCTTTCTTCCTGTTTTCTTCAGAAACTCATCATACTGTTTCTGTGCTTCATTTATAATAATGTCAACACCTGCTCGTTTGAACTTGTCAATAGCCGCTGGAATGTATCTGTCTGGGTCAACGCTGCCGGTCTCAAGCATTGGAATATACTGCTTCCATACGTTTTTGCATGCTGCAACCTGTGTTTTTACTTTTGAGTCATCAAAGTTGAATCCAAGGCTCAGAAGTGGCAATGCTTTTTTGTTATACTCTTCAAAGTTCTTCCACTTGTTCGGGTCTTCATTTTCATAGATGTAGTTTATAAACTGATTTCCAAACATCCAACCAAGACCAGGGCTGTAGTCTTTTGCTTTTGGTCCAGGAGCAATGATGCCTTTTGCTTTGTCTTTAAATACATAGTGTTGACCTTCAATACCAAAGTTTACAAGGTTGTTAAGATATTTGTCTGTATTGAAAAGTTCAAGGAACATCAAAGCTCTTTCTGGATTCTTGGACTTTGCATTGATTGCCTGCATTGAACCAATACATTCTCTTGTTGACATAACAGGTGGTGTTATATCTATCTGTTTCCATTGATAGCCTGTTGAAATTGACATTTCAGCATCTTTGCCAGGTTTTAGCGATTGTGGCATTACAAAAACTTTACCTGCTTTCAAATCAGACATCCAGTCTGTTACGCTTGCTGCATCTTTTCTGATGTAACCAGCCAAGTAATATTTTCTAACTGTCTTAAAGAGAGCCTTTGTATTTGGCTGTTCAAGCTCATTCACAATCTTTGTACTCTTATTGTTTGGATAGAGCGAAACAGGAACGTCATCATCTACAACTTTGTCCCAATCCAAAAGGAATCTTGGCGACTCACCAGCATATGCTCCAAGCGGATATACACCTGGCTCTTTTTGTTTGATTATCTTAAGGTATGGCTCTAAATCTTCTAACTTTTTAACCTTTTTGAACATATCATCTAATTTATACTTCTTTACCAAGTCCATTCTTACAATGAAACCCCAGTTGTGAGCTTTTTCTTTGTTTGCAGGAATTGCATACAAAATTCCGTTAATGGAAGCACCCTTAATAAAATCATCACCAAGAAGTTTTTTAGTTTTTGGAGCATACTTTGAAAGAAGGTCATTTCCTGGTTTGTTGAGTGGCAAGAATGCTCCTTTTGCTACGTTCGTTCTGTAGTTGTTTGTCCAGATAGCTGTAAAACAAATGTCAAATGGCTCACCAGCTGCAATTTTTGTCTGGAGCTTATCATTGTACTCGCCCCAGTCAAACATTGTCATTTTGATTTCAGCATTGAGCTTTGGTTTGATGTACTCATTAACTTTTTGGTTGATTAAATCCCAGTCTTTTTGTGGAGTTCCAATAACGTACCAAGTAAGCTTAACATAAGGAAGCTTTGAAGAAGATGCACCAAGCCCAGTGACAACACCAACTACGCTTGTGAGCACAAAAGCAACAACAAGCATCATTACAAAAAACTTTTTGAGTTTCACAAAAACCAACCTCCTACAATTTGATTTTTTTGTATATAAGCTTCAGAATGTTGACTTAAATCGTCAACTCTGAAGCTTATACCCCATTTTAACTTATCACTCTAACCTTTGATAGCACCAATTGTAAGACCTTGTACAAAATAACGTTGGAAAAACGGGTAAGCTAAAACTATAGGTCCCATCCCTAAAACAGCCATTGCCATTCGTGCTGACTCTGTCGGCAAGTCAGTAGGAACTATACCTGATGCTCCAAGTTTAGCTGCAATTTCTGCCAAATACTGGATTTTTTGTTGAACTCTGTACATCATATATTGAAGATTATAAAGTTTTTCTGTTTCTACTAACATAAATGGAAGCCACCAATCATTCCAGTATGTGATAGCTGCAAACAGTGCAATTGTAGCAAGACCTGGCTTTACAAGTGGTATAACAATCCTGAAAAATGTTGTAAACTCACCTGCACCGTCAATCTTAGCTGACTCTATGATAGAATCAGGCAAAGACATCGAAAGATATGTTCTAAAAATCAGTACATACCACATATTCATTACATAAGGTAAAATTAGCGCATATATTGTGTCTTTTAAGTGAAGAACATTTACACAAACTATATACCAAGGAACAAGCCCAGCATTGATTAGCATTGTAAAAAAACCAAGGAATGTGAAAAATTTTCTGTATTTAAAATCTTTTCTGAACAGGATATAAGCGTACATTGAAACAACCAGTACACACAACACTGTTCCAACTAAAGTTACAAATATAGTAATGCCATATGCATGCCAAATTGCTTTACCTTGAGATACCACAAACTCATACGACTTTGTACTAAGACCAACTGGCCACAATCTATATCCACTTTGTCTGATTTTGTTGTCATCGCTCAGAGAAATCGCTATAACAGCCCATAGTGGAACCAGACACGCAAGTGTTACAATTCCGAAAAAGATGTGCAGAATCACTTCTGAAAACATAGATATTTGTAAAAATCTGCTCTTTGTGTGCATACTTTATCATCACCTTTCCATGCTGTTTGTTTGCCCACAAAAGTCTTTTCCTTAAAACAGTGCTTTTTCTGGGTCAAGTCTGCGAACGATGAGATTGGATGTGAGCACCAGAATAAATCCCATTATTGACTGATAAAAACTTGCGGCAGATGCCATTCCTATATCGTTCATGCCCATGAGAGTCCTATAAACATAAGTGTCAATAACATTTGTGACATCAAAAAGAGCACCGCTGTTCATTGGAAGCTGATAAAAAAGTCCAAAGTCTGCATAAAAGATTCTGCCTATTCCGAGCAGAACAAGTACAACAACAAGCGGTGACAAAAGCGGAATTGTAATGTGTCTTATCTGCTGCCATTTTGATGCACCATCAATCAAAGCCGCTTCATAATATTCAGGGTCAATTCCTGTAATTGCTGCTAAATATATGACTGCATTGTAACCTGTATATTTCCACAGGTTTGCAAGTATCAATATCACAGGCCACGGTTTTGTTTCAAAGTACCAAGCAATTGGCTGCAAGCCCAATTTTGGAAGAATCATTGTGTTGAGAATTCCCAAGTCTATACTTAAAAATGCAAATGCCATATATGCAACAACAACCCACGACAAAAAGTATGGTAAAAACATCACTGACTGGTAGAACTTCGCCATAAATCTTGCTCTCATTTCGCTCAGTGCAATAGCTGTTGCTATTGCCGCCAAGTTCCCAAAGACTATAAATGCAAAGTTATAAAGAAGGGTGTTTCTTGTAATAATAAAAGCATCAGGTGTTTTGAAAAGAAACTCAAAATTCTTCAGACCCACCCACGGACTTTTGAGTATACCCAAATCATAGTGCACATCTTTGAATGCAATGATAAGCCCAAACAGAGGTAAGTAAGAAAATGCTATCAAAAGTAAGACTCCTGGCAGTGCCATTAAAAACAGCGGAAAGTTCTTGTTAAGTTCTCTCAAAAACCCGCTTCGATATGTGCGCTGACCGTTTGCCATTTTTGATGCCGTCTCCTTTCTCGAGTTTTTTTATTGAAACTTTTGACTTGGTTTTTCTTGAGGTTTTCGATTATAGTTTACATCCTGTTTTTCTCAAAATGAATTGACAAAATTGCAGTCTTTTTGTGAATTATTGATATTATGATGTGCAATATTTTGTCATATTGAAGGGTCAAAATAATATAAAAATAGCTGCCAGCATTTAGCCGGCAACTTTTTGTTAAAAAATTTTTTCAATTTCATGTATCATAGCTTGCCTGCTAAGTTCAAAACATTATAAAAAATTGTTGCTGCCTCCCCTCTCGAAACGCTCTTACTTGGTGCAAAGGTTCCGTCTGAATCCAAGTCAATAATACCAAGATAAACTGCTAATTTCACACACTCTCTATATTGAGGCTTTATAAGGTCTTCGTCGACAACTTGAATATCATCCACGTTAACCTCTAATTTACCTATCAATCTTTTGTATACTTCGATTGCCAAAGTAGCTACTTCTTCTCTTTTAGTGATTCTTTCAGGGAAAAATTTCTTTTCTTCTTCTTGTTTAAACAAACCATTTTTATATGCTGTATAAACCACATCTGCGTACCAGTCACTACTTTTTACATCAGAAAACCTGCCGTCATATTTTTCAATTTTCAGATTCAATAATCTTACACATAGTGCAGCAAGTTCAGCCCTTGTGATGTTTTTATCAGGCAAATACTTAGAAGATAAAGTACCTTTTATAATTCCTTTTGAATAAAGTTTTACTACTTGTTCATAAAAAATATTATCTTCATTGAGATCTTTAAAAGGACATTTTATTCCTTTGTCTCTCTTTATAGGGTTATATGCAATCCCTTTTATCCGTGCTCTCACATACTCTCCGGATATACTAAGCTCTTTCATATCCCACTTCTTATCATTGCCAGGATCAAGTGAAGTGGCATAATGCATGCCACTAACATACGGGACAAAAGCAGCTGATGTTTCATTTTTGTTTGATAGTGACCAGTTCACCCAGCTAATATAGTTTGCATTTAAATACTCAAGCCACTTATCCGCCTCATCAAGATATGGTCCACCATCACCGCTTGCCAAACTTGTTCCCCATTCGCTCACAAAAATTGGCACACCATTTTCAAATGCCTTTTTCATGTTTTCAAAAACATACCCACCTACAGGATGAGACCCAGAATAAAAATGTACTGAATACATAACGTTTTTATCGTCTATAGGATCTTGAATTGCAAAGTCGGGTCTTTGACTCCAATTGGGCGAACCTACAATTATAATGTTCTGATTCCCCAAACTTCTGAGCATTTTTATGATGGACTGCGCATAAGCCTTTACCTTTTTCCAACCATCCAAGCTATTTTCTACTCCCGGCTCATTTGGATTCGGTTCATTACAAAGTTCATATATTATGTGATAGTCATTGGGAAAACTTGTAGCTATCTCTTTGAAAAAGTCTTTTGCTCTTTTATAAATTTGGGCATTCGGGTCGCCTGGATTTAACACATGCCAGTCAACAATCACATACATGTCATTTTCAATTGCAAGTTTTATTCCCTTTACAACTTTTTCTTTAATGCCTGGATTTGAAGCATAACCACCTTCACCCACATACATCGCAAGCCTTATAACATTGCATCCCCAATCTTTTGAAAGAGCAGCAAACGCATTTCTGTTTACAATGTCACCATACCACTGGAGTCCATGCGTGCTCATGCCACGAAGCTGAATTATTTCGCCTTTCTTGTCAGCTAAATACTTTTTACCGTTCTTTTCGATAATACGGAGCCTGCCAGCAACTGATGGTTTTTTCACCGCTTGGTTACCAAGAAGGTGTGGATATTTCCTACTTTCATATGGTGTATTCTTAGCAAACACAGTAAATATTTGCAAAGTGAAAGTAATTAAAATCACTATTTTTAAGAATTTACTAAATCTTAAAATAGTTCTTTTCATAATTGTATTTCCTCCCCTTTAATCATTACTATTTTGTTATATAGTGTATAAATAATATAATCCATACTATAGGAAATAGTGAACTAAAAAACTTTCATATCTGTTTTAAATTTTTGATCTGATATTTGTAACATCTTGCTCTAAGACATGGTAAAAATTTTGCAAAAAAATAAGGCTCCTGTCCCACCAAAAATTTTCAGCTTTTTTAGGGACATGGAGCCGTGAAAAATTCTTGTTATTTTACAACATCAACTTTGATGTGAAGTTCGCGAAGCTGTTTGGGTTCAACCTCTGATGGCGCATCTGTGAGCGGACATGAAGAATCCTTTACTTTTGGGAATGCGATTGTATCTCTTATCGAATCAAGTCCTAAAAGAAGCATACAGAGTCTATCAAACCCATATGCAATTCCGCCATGTGGCGGTGTTCCATATTTGAACGCCTCAAGCAAAAATCCAAACCTGTCTTGTGCACGTTCTTCAGTAAAGCCAAGTGCCTTGAACATCCTCTTTTGTAACTCTGTTGAGTGAATTCTGATAGAACCACCACCAATCTCTGTTCCATTTAGAACAATGTCATACGCTTTGGACCTGACTTTTGCCGGGTCTGTCTCCAAAAACTCTATGTCCTCGTCCATAGGCGATGTAAATGGATGGTGCTTTGCTACATACCTTCCTTCTTCTTCTGAGTACTCAAATAGAGGAAATTCGGTCACCCACAATAGATTGAATTTGGACTTGTCAAGAAGGTTTAATTTCCTTGCAATCTCAAGTCTGATATTTCCAAGAACGTCAAATACAATCTCGTCTTTGTCTGCTGAGAACAAAAGAAGGTCCCCAACTTCTGCACCAAGTCTTTTTAGAATCTCATTTATCTCTTCTTCCTTTAAAAACTTAACAATTGGCGATTTTAACCCATCACTTTCAACTGCTATCCAGGCAAGTCCTTTTGCTCCAAAATTCTTAGCATACTCAACCAAGGCATCTATCTCACGCCTTGAAAATGTAATCGCACATCCCTTTGCATTGATAGCTCGGACAGAACCACCCTTGTTTGCCGCATCTGCAAAAACTTTGAACTCGCAATTTTTTGCAATATCAGTGAGGTTTACAAGCTCCATTCCAAAACGGGTATCTGGTTTATCTGAACCAAATCTTTCCATCGCTTCCTTGTAAGTAAGTCGTGGTAAAGGAAGTTTTAAGTCTATCCCCAGCATCTCTCCAAAAATGGTCTGTAGTAATCTTTCATTTATTTCAATTACATCATCTACGTCAACAAATGACATCTCAATGTCTATCTGGGTAAACTCAGGTTGTCTGTCTGCTCGCAAGTCTTCGTCTCTAAAACATTTCACAATCTGAAAATATCTATCAAACCCTGCAACCATTAAAAGCTGTTTGAAAAGCTGCGGCGATTGTGGCAGTGCAAAAAATTTTCCCGGAAATATTCTGCTCGGAACTAAATAATCCCTTGCACCTTCTGGAGTGGATTTTGTAAGCATGGGGGTTTCTATCTCTATAAAACCGTTTTGGGATAAAAAGTTTCTAACCACTTGATAAAGTTTGTGTCTAAACATTAAGTTTTTTTGCATATCAGGTCTTCTAAGATCAAGATATCTATACTTTAGCCTTACAGCTTCATTTACATTTATCCCCTCTTCAATTGGGAATGGCGGGGTTTCGGACTTGCTAAATATCCTGAGTTCTTGTGCCCTTACCTCAACCTCACCAGTTTTGATTTTAGGGTTTATTGTCTCAGGTGGTCTTTTTTCAACAATACCTCTAATACCAATACAGTATTCGGACCTTAATGAGTCAGCTTTGTCTAAAAGTTCTTCCCCCATCTTCTCATCAAAGACAACCTGTACAATACCAGTCCTATCCCTCAAATCAACAAATATTATGCCGCCAAGGTCACGTCTTGTATCAACCCAACCTGTTAGCACAACCTCTTTTCCAACATCCTCAAGCGACACTTCTCCACAGTATTTTGTTCTTTTAAAGTCCTTAATACTTTCCACACCTATCACCTTCTTTGAAAATTTTAAAAGTTACAAAAACATCCTTGTTATTTTTGAACTTGTTTTTTCAAATAGTGGCAAGCATTTTTTATTTCAACTATCTCCTCTGAAGATGTCCTCATATTTCTAATTTTGCAAACACCTTTTGCAATTTCGTCGTCTCCAATGATTATAGAAAACTGGCAACCAAGCTTATCAGCATATTTCATCTGGGATTTTAAACTTCTTGACATCTCTTCAATTACAGTTGAAATTCCTTCAAATCTGAGCTTATTTGCAATTTCAAAAGCCTTCCTGATACTATTGTCTCCTACAACTGCCACAAACACTTCTGGAATTTGTGGTTTTACCGGAAGAAGCCCATTTTGTTCAAGCAGCATCAAAAGCCTCTCAACACCTATTGCAAAACCAATTCCAGCAATAGACGGTCCTCCTATTTGTTCTATTAAATTGTCATATCTTCCACCACCGCAGATTGCAAGCTCTTTATCGGAGACTGTAACCACAACCTCAAAAACCGTTTTGGTGTAGTAGTCCAAGCCGCGAACAATAAATGGGTCAACCTTGTAAGCAACCATAGCTGAATCCAAGTAAGTCTTTACCTTTTCAAAATGGTTTTTACAATCATCACAAAGATAATCAATTGGTTTTGGTGCGTCTTTTGCAACCAGCTTGCAATTTTCTTCCTTGCAGTCCAAAATTCTCATGGGGTTTTTATCAAGCCTCTGATGGCAGGTAGCACAAAGCTTTTGAGAATTTGCTGAAAAATACTCTTTTAAATTTTTCACATACTCCTTCCTGCACACAGGACACCCGATGCTGTTGATATTCACAGTAATATTGTCAAGCCCAATGCTTGTAAAAAAATTGTAAGCAAGTGAAATTACCTCAGCATCTGTCACAGGCGAAGAAGAACCAAAATTCTCAATTCCAAACTGGTGAAACTCTCTGAACCTACCACCTTGTGTGTTTTCATACCTGAAAGCTGAAATAATGTAGTAAAACCTCTGCGGCATCGGACGTGATGCAAAACCATGCTCAATAAATAGTCTTGCTGTGGACGCTGTTCCTTCCGGTCTTAAGGTGATACTTCTTCCACCCTTGTCCAAAAAGGTATACATCTCTTTTTGGACAATATCAGTGGTCTCACCCACTCCTCTTTGGAAAAGCTCTGTGTATTCAAATGTGGGAAATCTAACTTCTTGATAGCCATAAAGTTTGCAAATCTCTCTGAATTTATTCTCAACATATTGCCACATATAACTTTCTTCCGGAAGCACATCCTTTGTTCCTTTTGGTGCTTGGATTTTCATTTCCTACTCTCTCCTCAAAATAATTAAGAAGATTAGAATTTGCAATATTTAAATTATATATTAATTCAATTTGTGGTTTCAAGTGATGAGACCTAAAAAATAATCAAAATATAGTAATACTTAGACAAAGCTTGCTAACCAAATTCCCACACCAGCTGCAACTATTCCAAAAATGATAGAGACAAGTACATAAATAAAGGCTTTCATGTGTTTTTCTCTCTTTATATACCTTGATGTTTCAAGCATAAATGTAGAGTATGTTGTAAATCCCCCAAGAAGACCAGTCATCAAAAAAAGTTTGTATTCACCCGAAAGATGTTTTGTTGACAAATATCCTATTAAAAAACTCCCAATCACGTTTATAAACAATGTAGATACAGGATGGTCTTTGTCCATTACTTCTCTAAATATTTTCCCAATTGTATATCTCAAGATTGCTCCAATTACTCCACCAACTCCAACAATGAGATAGTTCATGCCACCCCATACTCCTCTTTTTGCTGTCTTTCTGAAATAGCTCTTGCAAGTTCAAAGCCAAAAATTGAAGCTAAAAGCCCAAGTACAATGGATAAAAGAGGATATATAACAGCAATTGTAAACTCTCTTTTCATTAAAAACTTCACAATTTCAAGTACAAATGTAGAAAATGTTGTAAAGCTGCTTATAAAACCTGTTGTTATCATGTGTCTTAAGGCAGCTGAAATTTTTATGTGTTCTACCGTTATCTCTGCAACAAAGCATAAAACAAAACTACCAACAACGTTTATAAAAAGTGTTGCAAAAGGAAAGTGACTAATACTCATTTGGGATATAAAAAACCGGCTGACTGCTCCGAAAAAAGCACCAATGGCAATTGCTAAAATGTTTCTCATTTTGTTAAAAATACCCCCTCTGCCATATAAAATTTAGGCAAAAAACAGATTATTAAAACGCAAAAAACTCCTACAGATGTTGCACCGCTGCAGCATCTGTAGGAGTCATCAGCCCTCATTGGCATTTATTCAGCGGACTCCATCGCCGTCTGTAAATAATATTATATCATCGAACACAGTTGATTTCAATATAGAGTTTTTGTGACACTCTCGAATAGGTGTAAAGATATTTACCACAGCGAAAGAATGTACGAAAACAATAATGAAAAGCCCATAAAAAGAATTGTGGCTGCCTCCCTCCTGTTTGATATAATAAAAAAGTGTAATATTCCATTCAAAAGAAACATCAAAAAACTACCAGGATGGGAGGGCAGCCTACTATGAATATTATACCATATCATGAACTCAGAAAAATATCTCCTGAAAAGGCCAGAGAATTAATTCGAAAAGTATTTGAGGCAAATAACAAAAACATATCAAAAACTGCTAAAATATTAGGTGTATCAAGACACACTGTAAGAAGAGCAGTATATGGTCCTGTTGAGGATAAGTCTAGAAAGCCTAAAACTTGCCCTAAAAAACTTTCTTCTGAGCTTGAAAATCTCATTATCCAAGAGGCTAAAAAAACAGGATTCAGATACAGACGTCTTTCTCTTTATTTATTCAGAAAATATGGCGTTAAAATAAGTGAAAACACGATAAAATCTATTCTCAAAAGAAATAGTGTGCCGAGAAAGACAAGAAAGACGAAAAAGGGAGAAAGAAGTCTTTACGATTATGAGTCTCTCATCCCATTTTCTGAATTTCAGCTTGATACGAAACATCTTTTAGACAAAGAAAGCCTCCCAAAAGAAGTATATGAGCACATGATAAAATACAATCTACCGTGTTATGAGTGGAACATGATAGATGTTGCTACAAGGACAAGATTTACAGCTTATTCATATGAGCTTTCATCTACTTTTGGTTTTATGTTCATAACATTAGTAGTTTTATGGCTTAGGACACATAATGTAAGAAACCCAATAAGGATAAGATTAGATAATGGAGCAGAGTTTTGTGGTGGGAGCGAAAAAAAGCTAAAGGAGTGGAATGAGATGTTGTCATTTTTGGGAGTAGAGCTAAATCCTATTCCACCAAAAGCAAAACACTTGATGGGTATAATTGAAAATTCACATAGAGCAGATGATGAATATTTTTTGATGATTCATGCTGAAAGATGCATAACAAAAGACGAATTTATGACAAGAGCTCAAAAATGGCAGGATACGTGGAATTTTTATAGACCTCACAATGGTAAAGGAATGAATGGGAGGACACCTTTCGAAAAGTTTAGAGATTCAAAAATTCTGGTCTCCTCCCATGTATTTCAATTTCCTACTTTACTTCTTGAAGACTTATTAAAGAAAGTGGGGACTTTTTATTCTCTGTTCTGTAATAAATTAGGTGGTAAATATGTCTTCACCACGTGCCGAGTTTTTGTGACACTTTCCTATCTCTCATCTTCAGGTTCAATGTGGATTGTAATATACGAATTTGGTAGAACTGATTTTATATCCTTTTCTATCTGGTTACAGAGGTTGTGAGCGTCGATTAAAGTAGTTGAATTTTCCATTCTAATGTGAACATCAATCTCGCGCCTGTCTCCACTTTTCCTGGTTCTGAGCTTGTGAAAGCTTGTAACCTGGGAGTATCTTTTTATTATATTCTCAATTATCTCAATCTCGTTTTGAGGAAGACTCTTGTCAACAAGATCACATAGAGCTTTTTTGGTTAAATCAACAGATGCTTTTATTATCATAAGAGCAACAATGATAGCAATTATCGGGTCTATAATGTACACATGTGTAAGTTTTATTGCAACAAGCCCTAAAAATACTCCGAATGATGTAAACACATCTGTAAAAAGATGCATTGCATCTGCTTCTAAAGCTACTGAATCTGTTTTTTTAGCAACCCTGAAAAGTTTTGTCGATATAAAAAGATTTACAACACCTGAAATCAACATTACTACAAGCCCTGCTTCTATTTTTTCAATCTCTGCACCTTTAACAAATTTTTTCACTGCTTCATAAATAATCATAGCTGCTGCTAAAAATATTAATATTGCCTCAAATGCACCAGAAACATTTTCAAACTTACCATGACCAAAAGGATGATCACTATCTGCTGGTTTTCTCGCCTGCTTTATGGAAAAATATGCAACCAAACTTGCCAAAAGGTCAATACCAGAGTGAATTGCTTCAGAGATAACAGATACAGACCCCATAATACTACCTGCAATAAGTTTGAATAAAACCAGGGCTGTATTAGAAAAAACCGATAAAAGTGCTGCACCCTGCTTTTCCATATTTCTTCATTAAAACCCCTTTCATCATAAGCTTCTTCGCCAACACTATTAAAACAATAAAAAAATCCTGCCAAGACTCATGTTTTGTGTAAAAACATGGGTCCCGCAGGATTTTTTTATCCCTGCTGCCTGGTAAAATTCCCAGGCCCGAAAAGAGCTTTTTAACACTCTTTTCTGACCACTTCGAAAATATTAAATTTTTTATATTACTTGAGCTTTATTTTAACATCAAAGAGGTCTTTTGTAAAGACTTTTTTGGCATCTGAAAAACTATTTATGGTTGTAAAAAGAAGCTTTTCACAAATGATTTCAACCATGTTAATAGGCAAATTGATAAAGGGTGTCACGTTATATATACATATATCTTTCAGAGGAAGAAAATCAACACAAATCTCAGAAAGAAAAAAGGACTTTTTCAAAAATTCAAAATCTTCTACCACACCTTTTTCAGGATAGCATACTATCCCTCTTTTCAACCCATAAGCTTTCTTGTCTAACTCTCTGAACACAAACACTATATCCACATTTTCAAACAATTTCTCTTCTTCCCAGCAGTTTATTATAACTGTTCCGAACTCTCCCAAAAGTTCATCAGCTATTTTTGTCTCTTGAAATGAATCAAATGAAGTATAAAGAATATCTGTATTTTCTGCAAGCTCATATAAAAGTCCATTTTTTTTAGCTTTTTCAAGCCCAATTATTCCTATTTTTCTATTTTTTAAACGTTGACCGTACTTTTTTAATATTTCTCTTACAATATAATATGCAATAAAACAATTAATGTGAACATTTTCTTCATATGTCCAATCAAAGTGTATTACTCTTCCTCTTCTTTGTTGGTCAATAGCCAATTTTATCTTTTTATATCTTTTTGACAAATTTACTGTTTTTGGAAATATAAAGAATTCCAATCTCATTTCTATTCCATTAATTAGCCTTATATACTCTTCGAATTTAGGTTGTGAATTTACAACCAGAAATTTTCTTAGGAATAGAGGAAAAAACTTTGCATATTCTGGAAGAAAAATTCTACTTTCACCTTCTAACACAAAAGTAATAGTATAAATTTTTATCAACCCAAGAAAATATCTTCTACTAATAGAATATTTCTATCCTGGGCTTAAAATCAATCTCTTTTATGAGCTTTTCTATCTCTTCTTGACTCATGTCTTCCAATTTTTTGCCTGTCAGAGCAACTAAAATAGCTTCAACAACATTTGTCCCAAAAGATCTTCCCTCAAATTCAGGTGTTGTAGTAACAAGCATCTTTAGCTTTCTTCTTTTAAGCTCTTCAACATCCTCTTTTGTAATGGTATTTGTGATGATTATCTTTCCTTCCAAATTATCTGGCATGTACTTTTGAATGTATTTATAATCTCCCGCAATGATGTCTGCTATTTCAAAATATTTCCAATACTTTCTAAGCTTTTTGGGGTTTTCTTCTTTTTTATCATCATTGGGATACAACATGCTAAATGGTAATTTTATTATCAATGGGACAAGCAAAGCTGCAAGATAGTAAAACACCCTGAGACTCTTTATCATAAGTGGAATTCCTAAGGCAAACAGGGCATCACCAAGCAAAAGCTTGCATCCAGCCTCATATAGTCCCTCTGCAAGCTTGTATCTATCAAGCGCGCATACAACAAGTGCAGTTTTTCCTTTGAAATCTATTATGCTGTTGTCTTGAAGATATTTTATAACCCACTTTTCAAAGGTATTTTTAACACCTGTGCCATCCACAAGAGGCGTCTTTTTAGCAGCATTTTTTATGGGAATAGCCTCTCTTATGACATAATTTTTACCTCCACCGTAAAGTACAATGTCGATTCCTCCCATACCAAAGGCATCTACCTTGCCATCTAAGGACTTTATAATCTCTATTGCCTTTTTTATATCTCCATCTGTTCCTATTCTTTCAATCTCAAAGTCAATACCCATTATCTTAGCTACTGTTTTATGATTTCTCTTGCTCGAACCAATACTGACACTCACTACTCTTTTCATGCAAAAACATCTCCTTTTCTTTCTTCTACTCCACAATAGAATCTAAAATTCTCTTCAGCTCTTCAACATCAACTTCAACATCATATTTGAGCGGAGATTTTCCCAGAGGTATTGTAATGACCTCACAATCAAGAAAAGCTTTGAACCAGTTTAGTCTAAAGTCCGAACCCATGGCAATTACAATGTCAAACATTTTAAAATTATTTATATATTCACCCATGATATTCAAAAGCTGAGCAGCAGAAAGGGAGTTTATAAAACTATTTCTTTCTTCTTCTGTCATTAAAAGATAGTAATTTATTCCATAGCTCTTCAATACCTGCTCTACCTCATGCTTGTTTTTTACAGGAAATCCGATTGCAGCAATATTTTTGCCCTTGCGTACTTCTCCAAGCCCTTCAAGCTTTGAGATAAAAGACCTATCTATTTTCAGCTTTTCGGCAACCTCAATCTGCGAAAATCCTTTTTGACGAAGGTCCAATATCTTCTTGACTTCATCCACTATTTTTTGAAGACTTATGACCTTATCACCAACTCTATAAAAATCCATCTCTTCATCACACTCAACTGCTGGTTTGATTTTATATTATCACAAAAGCCTTTTTATGTTAACATTTTTGTGCACATAGTTTTTAAAAAAGTTTTAGCTAAGCATCTTTTTAATATCTTCTTTAGAGACCTGTGAAAAGTCGAGGTAAAACTGTCCAACTGCCCAAAATGGCTCGCTGCTTACAATATAAAAAATACCATCACATTCTTTTTCCAGCTCTTTTAACGTCGAAGGGGCAATTACCGGTGTTGCAACGTATATTTTTTTAGGATTTAGTTTTGAAAGAAACCTTATGCATGCTTTTGTTGTTGCACCTGTTGCAATTCCATCATCTACTATTATTGCCACCTTGTTTTCCAAGCTTTTATATTCAACAGAACCTCTATAGCTAATTAATTGTTCCCTTATATTTTCCAAAACTTTTTTCTTTTGGTGTTCTATATACTCTTCAGTTATAGAAAAATATTCTATATATTCACTATTTAAAATCACATCTCCGTTTATATCCACTGCAGCAATAGCAAATTCTTTATTAAAAGGAGCACCTATTTTTTTAGCAATAACAATATCGAAAGGTATTTTAAGCCTATCTGCAACTACTTTTGAAACAACCACACCACCTTTTGGAACTGCAAAAAGCACAGCATCTTGTCTTTCTTTAAAAACCTCTAATTTTTGGGCCAACTTTTCCCCAGCGTCAATCCTGTCTTTAAAAATCATATTTAAAATCCTCTCCTTTTATTTAGAACTTGCTACTTTAATTGAAAAAAAACAAAAAGGCACCTTATCATTTATTTTACCACATTGGTGCCTCTGTAAATTTTTTATTTTCCAAATTCATTTTCTTTAATAAACTTTACAATCTCTTCAAAATTCAAAGGTTTGCTTATAAAGTATCCCTGAACATAGTCACATCCAAGTTCCTTTAAAATTTTATACTGATTTTCTGTTTCTACACCTTCTACCACAACTTTTAACCCCAATTTATTGCAAAGTTTTATTATTGTTTCCACTACAAAGTATGTTTCTTCATTCTCAATCTCCTGGACAAAGGATTTATCTATTTTAACTGCTTCAATAGGTAATTTTCTTAAATAATTTAGAGAAGAATAGTCTACACCAAAATCATCTAAAGCAAATGTTATATTGTACTTTTTTAGTTCATTTATCACTTCAATGGCATAGTTAATATTTTCAATTGCTACTTTTTCTGTAATTTCAAATTGTAATTTTAGATTTTTAATTTTTTCATTTTCCACTATTTGAATTATTGAACTTATAAATTCTTTGTCACTAAATTGTCGTGGTGATATATTTATTGAAATTACAAAGTCTCTATTGAAATAATTACTAAATATTTTGGCTGATTCCAAAGACTGTTTCAATACAATCTTTCCTAAATCCACAATTAAGCCACATTTTTCAGCAATTGGAATAAACTCTAATGGTGATACAAATACCGATTTCAGATAATGCCATCTTAAAAGAGCCTCAAGTCCATAAATCTGTCTATTGTACAGATTTATTATTGGCTGATAAAACAAAATAAACTCATTCAAATCCATTCCATTTCGAAGTTCCTTTTCAATTATTCCTTCTTTTAACGTTTGAATTTCCAGAGAAGGTTTAAATACTTCATATTCATTTAATCCTTTTTCTTTTGCCTTTATCAAAGCCAAATCACATTTTCTTAAAATAGATGCTGTAGAATCATTAGCATCGTCAATTACAGTCGCTCCTATATTGTAATTTACTCTTATTAAATTGCCATTGATATTATATATAACAGTCAATTGAGATAATAAATTTTCAATATGATCAGAAACATTTTCAACTTTGCAAATTATAGCAAATCGATCAAAACCTATCTTGAACACTTTGCTTTCCTTGCTTAATATATCTTCAATTCTCTTACTTATTTGAACAATTAATTCATCTACAAGGTCATATCCATACATAACATTTAATTTTTCTAAATTTCTTACCTCTAAAAAGATTAAATAAGTATTGTCTCTATCAACATTACTAATTCTTAAATTCAACCATCTTATAAGTGAATTCTTATTTGGTAACTTAGTAAGTTCGTCAAAAAAAGCCAAAAACTCGAGCTTGTTTTTATAATCCTTTATTATTTCATCTTTTTGTTTCAAAACAATATCCTGTTTCGATAATCTGAATTTTAAACTCTCACTTTCTTCATTTATCTTATTAAACTCTCTTTCATATTTTTGAATCTTTTTATTCAATCTTTCTATCTCATCCAAACTAAAACCTATAGAAAGAAAAACTTTTCTATTACTTTCTGCAATCTCTACTCTGGAGTTACACCATAAGAATGTCTTTTTTATTCCATTCACGTCTTTTACAGGATTTACATAATATTTAATTTGCTCATTATTTACTAATTTTTTATAAACCCAATTCATTTCTTCTTTTTCTTTTTCATCAATAAAAATATCAATCCACTTTTTCCCCTCTACTTGCTCAGGCAAATATCCAAGCAGCTTATCACCGCTCTCTTTAAACTCTAATATTGTTCCATCTTCAGTCCAGATAACTATTACATAATCGCTTATATTGCCAAAATAACCTTTCAAGTTTTCTACAAATACTTCTATCTTCCCACCTTGTATCTTCTCATATATCTCTTTTCTTAAGCTCATGGAGAGATTACCCCCGCGCAAAAAAATTCATCGTCTTTTAAATCTATCAATGTAGCGTCTGATATTATCAAAAAATGTATTTTTTGAATTTTTTGTTTCATCATTTTTTATAACATTCTCAAATCTTTTCAACCATTTTTCAGTTTCTAAATCTTTTACAATAAAATCTTTTGCCCCTTTCAAAAGAGCTTTTCTCACTGTATCTTCTTCCCCTTTAGAACTTATAACAATTATTTTTGCATTTTTGTCATACCTTAATATCTCTTCCATTGCTCTGATTCCGTCTAATTCGGGCATTTCAATATCCATTGTTACCACATTGGGTTTTAGTTTATTGTAAAGGTTTATAGCTTCAAGACCGTCACTTGCTTCTGCTACTACTATCCCTTTGAGTTTTTCTTCAACAAATTTTCTTATAATTCTTCTCCAAACCGGTGAATCATCTACAATCAGAAAGGTTATTCTTCCCATAGTATAACCTCTCTCATTTTTTAAACTTTTACAAACTCTTTATTTTCCTTAAATTCTTGTTCTACAATCTGAACAGCTTCAGTGTGAATATTTTCAAGCACTCCAACAATCTCTTGAATGCCAGCAAAATGCTGTTTTATCTGATTATATAGCTCTTCTTGATACCCTAGCACCGAACTTATGAGGTTACTGAGAGAATCAATCTCATCTGTTATCTCACGTGTACTGTTTTCTAACTCCTTAATCCTGTTTACAAAATTTTCAATCTTTTTATTGTTTGCATTTATATCATCTACAACATTTGCCATTGCTTTGCTGATTTCCTTAAGATTTTGTTTACCACCATCTGCAAGTTTTCTCATCTCAGATGCCAGTAAACTGAATGTTAAAGAATCTTTCATTTTGTTAGCTTCAATCTGGGCATTCAAAGAAATAAATGAAATTTCTTTTACAATATCGTTAATAATTCCTGCAACTCTTTCCATTTTCTCAATATGATTTGAAAGATTTAAAACATCCTTTGATAAATCTCGCATCTGGTTCAAAATAAGATTTATATCTTCAACAGATTTGGAAATCTTATTTTTACCTTTTACCAAATCACTTTCAACTGTAGTTGACCGAATATTCATATCATCTAAATTTTTTATCAAAGCTTCATTTATCTCATCCAATACCATCTTAAATGCTTCTGTAACCTCACCAAGTGACATAAATAAGGTTTTAAATCTTTGATAAATCTCATTTCTATAACTTTCAAAATTGCTTTTTTCTATTTCATCTTTTAAACTCTCATTTTCTGATCGAAGTTTATATATCTCATCTTTTAATGGTTTTTCTATCATTTGTATTCTATTTTTGTACAAATTTATGAATTCCTTAGGTACCTTAGATTCATCCACTCTTGTAGCCATAAAATAAATGATATTCTGTATTTCTTTAGACTTTTTGACAATCAAAAACCCTTCAGCAACTATAACTATTAACATAAGTACGGAAAATGCATATATATACCATGCCATTTAAATCAACTCCACACTATTTTTTGTCCTTTCTATAATCTTCTTTATATCTATCACCTGTACAAATTCTCCATCCCTCTCTACTATTCCTTTCAAAATTTCCGTTGATACAGATGCTATGTTAGCTTCTTTTATCTCATCTGGAAGAACGCTCAAAACCTCTTTTACATTATCAACAAAAAGTCCAAATGTCATAGCTTCATCTCCGATTATTAAAACCTTATGATTGCAACCATCATTCCCTTCCACCCCCAGCAACTTGCCAAAATCAACAATTGTTACAACGTCCCCGCGCAGATTCATAAGTCCCATCACATGTTCAGGGGCAAAAGGAATAGGAGTTACATCAGCTGGTTTTACTATTTCTCGGACAAACTCCACTTCAATCCCATAAACTACATTTCCATACTCAAAAGAGACAATTATTTTATAATAATCTTCATCAGTGGTTTCGTCAATCTCATTTAAATCAAATGTTTTTAATACATTACTATTTTGAGAATAGTCAAAATTTCTTTCCAATTCAAACCTGTTTGGATTTTTATCATTTGATTCTTTGTCCAAAACTACTTGGGAAGATTGACTTGAATTTGTTATTTCTTTTAATCTTTCTATATATGCCGAATAATCAAAAACCTGTCCACTTCCACTGTTTATAATATCTGCTAACCTTCGAATAATATCTATACCTTCTAAAATGGTATTTATAACCTCACTTGTTGGATTTATCTCATAGTTTCTCATCTTATCAAGCAAACTTTCCATCTCATGAGACACATTTATGATATCCTGCAAACCAAGAAAGTTTGCTCCGCCTTTTATAGAATGGATTTCGCGAAATATAAAATTCAATGTTTCATAATTTTTCGGGTCACTTTCAAGTTGCAAAAGAGCATCTTGAGCATTCTCAAGATGCTCGTATGTCTCAACAACAAACTCTTTTTTTATCTCCTCCAACTCTGCTGCACTAAACAGCTGGTCTGTCATTGTAATCCCACCTTTTTAGTTTCTTGTTACAATCCTAAAAATTTTTGGACATGTGATATTAGCTCCTCACTTGTTACAGGTTTTTTTAAATATAAATTTGCTCCTGCTTCTAATGCCTTTTGCTCTTCTGAAGGATTTGTCGTAAGCATAATAACAGGAATTCTCTCTCAATATACCTTTGATTTTCTCAAAATATCTTTCGTTTTCTTCAAATTTCGTAGTTATAAAAATTTATTTAGTGCTTGTTATTTCTATTATTGCTTTATTCTACCACATGAAGATTAGATTCAACCTGCTTTTTGTATTAATTTAGATATTATACCATATTGCGGCGGGTATCCGTCCACAATAACCATGGTGTTTACCCTCTCATGTCTCTCAGGGTCTTTCTTACCTTGCCCTCAATTCCCTCGTCCCATCTACCATGGCGTGGATGTCGGTTATGCTCGTATGCAGGGTCTTCGCCCTTATGGTGATTGTACTCCGACTAACCCGCTCTCATTTTCCAATCGTCCTATAAAAATTCATTTAATTTAATCTAATTCTTCTTCCCTTCTATTCTTAACCTTAACATACTTTCTATGATTTGAATCCCTAATAAAAGGGGCGCTTTGCTACTCGACATGTCTTAACTCTTCTCGCAAAGCTAAGAAACTTTTACCCCCTCAAGATGTGTATTCTGCTAATCTTTCGCTCCTACTTTAAACTAAAATTTCTTAACTTATTTTTTTATTTCTTTTACGCTGTTGTTGCTAAAGCCTCTCTCTTTATATCGCTCAACATCTTGTTCCCATCATATTTTATCCCTTTTTTTAAAATCGCGTAAAATATCCTTATCAACTTACAGCAAAGCGCTATCAGTGATTGCTTCTTCTTCAATGGATTGTTCTGCCGCATAGTGTAATACATATGCAACTTCTTAAATTCTTCATTCTTTGCTACTATTGTAATCATAGCCTTAAATAAACTACTTCGAAGCCTCCCACGCCCTCTTTTGCTTATACACGTCTGTCCCTTATGCTTGCCAGAACTATTCTCAACTATATTCAGTCCCGCTAATTTCTGTATCTGCTTAGCATCTTCATATCTCATTATATCCCCAACCTCAGATATAAAACCAACTGCTGTCTTTACTCCAACACCTTTTATCTCAAGCAGCTTTTCTCCATTCGGAACATCTTTCAAAAGTTTTGCCATTTCATCTTCTATTCCTTCCAGCTGCTTTCTTAAAAGCTCATATTCTTCAAGCAAATATCTCATCTCTTGCCTTGCCAGCTTCCTACCTTCTTTCTTACCTATACTCCTTTTAGCAGCTTCCACTAATTCCATAGCCCTTTTGCGACTTATCGCTCGCTTGTCTACTTTGTCACGCCAACATTCTATAATCCCTTCCACTCCCTTTTCTACTACATCACAAGGCAATGGCATCTCTTTTAAAGTCAGTAGCGCTACCTTGCCTTCCCAATCAGAAAATACTTCTAAAAACTCTGGAAAATAGATATCCAGCCAGTTGATTATTTGATTTTTTAAAACACTCAAGCGCTTTTGTAGCCTTTCATATATGTTCATCGCTACTCTCATCTCAGCATATATACCCGCGGGTATATTTGGTTCTGTGTATCTTCCATCCTTCACAAGCATCGCTATCGTCTTCGGATCCTTTATATCGCTCTTTGTTTGCGTATTATCATCAAGCTCCTTGCTCCTCTTCACGTGAAAAGGATTCACTAAAACCACTTTTATGCCATTCTCTCTTAAGTACTGCTCAAAGCACAGCCAGTAATGCCCTGTAGGTTCTATCCCAACTATCATGTTGTCTTTGCCATTGGCTTTCATTATCTTATTTGCCCAATCCAAAAATTTTTCCATACCTTCTTTTCTATTCTCAAACTCTATTCTCTTGCCAAGCTCCACTCCTCTAAAATCAAATGCTCTTCCAACATGCCTTTCCTTCGCTATGTCTACTCCTACAACTAAAGTTTTTTCTGTTACTTGTAATATCTTTTCATTTTGTGTATACTTCAAAGAGGGTACCTCCTTTGTTGTGTTTTGTCGTAAGTTGTACAACTTACATTCTGTATTTTACCAGGAGGTACCTTATCTTTTCAAATCTCATTTTTCGTCATTTTCACTCATTTTCGTTCATTACAGGAATGCTCGTATATCCTCTGCTACAACGTTTACATCCTTTTGAATTTCTTCTATTATGTTTTGAATCTCAATAGCAGCTTTGTTTGTTATTTCTGCAAGGCTTCTTACTTCATCTGCAACAACAGCAAAACCACGACCATGTTTGCCAGCTCTTGCAGCCTCAATTGCCGCATTGAGTGCAAGCAGATTTGTCTGGTCAGCAACCTCCATAACAGCCTGAGCAGTACTTCTGATTTCGTTTGCCTGTCTTTCAAGCTGCAAAACATTTTCTGCCGACTCAAGTGAGGTCTGTGCTGCAAGTTCTATTCCACGTATCATTTCTTCAATTTCATCTGAAATATCTTGAATAAGAGTCTGAAGGTTTGCAATAGAATTTGAAAGTTCAGCTGCTTTTTCGTCCGACACCTTTGCAACCTTTTCGATCTCCTGAATAGCTTTTAATGATTCATTTGCAGCTTTTGAAGCTTCCTGAGCAGATGCTGCAATCTCCTGCACTGCAACCTGAAGTTCATTGACATTTCGCGTTGCTTGAGCAACAGCAGCCTGAGTCTCAGCTGAGGCAGCAGCAAGCCTTTCGATTATTGTGTTTTTCTTGAGTTCATCTCTTCTCTCTTTTTTCTTTACAGAGTCAAAAATACTTCCTGCTGAAGGCTGTTCTTGGACACCTCCCTGAACTGGACTTGAAATGGTAGCAGATTGACCACCGCTCTTTAACGGATTTCTCGGTGTTTGAATCTTTGAAAGCTCCATTTTACTACCTCCCCTTTATTTTTGATTATATATTACCACAATTTTGTGGTTGTGTAACTTTTTTTTTTTTTTTTTTTTTTTTTTTTTTTTTTTTTTTTTTTTTTTTTTTTTTTGATTATGCTTGGTTTTGTTTAAAAATGTTATTTGCGTTCTAACAATTGTTTTATTCAAAAAAATTATATTAGCTATTGTATCTTGCCGTAAATATCACCTACAAAATTTTTGCTTTATCTAATTTAGCACTTTAAAAACCTCATTATAAATTTTGATGCCTTATTTTCCCATAGACTATTTAATGCCTTTGAGATAAAATATTGAATATCAATGGATTTTTAAATGTATTTTTATTGTTTGTATAGTTGGAGGTTTTTTTATTTTTTTTTCACTATTCTGATACCATATAATACTATTATTGAATATGTCTGCCTTTATCTCTACTCTCTATGTTTTTTCTAACTCTCTTCAAAAATCTTTCAATAATCTTTACAGCCTCAGGTTCCCAATTGGAGAGTTCTTCAATCAGTGATAATATCTCTTCTTTTTCTTGAATACTCTCAAGCATCTCCAATTGTTCCTTTACCATCCTACTCCTTGGCTTTCTTATATCAGTAAGCCCCAGCAGAAAATCAATACTCACATCAAGCTCTTCAGAAAGTCTTACAAGAATGTTAATTCCGGGCATTCTTTTGCCTTTTTCGTAATTTGCCAGGGCTTGAGGAGAAATTTCAAGTCTTTTTGCCAATTCTTTTTGAGATATCCTTTTTTCTTCTCTCAAAATTCCTATCTTAAGTCCAAGTTCCTCCAACCTTTTTCTTTCATCCAATGCAATCATTCATTCTACCATATATTTTTTGTTCTTGAATAATATTGTAATACACATTATGTTTATTTGCCAACAATATGTTTATATTGAAATATATTGTAAACTAATCTTCAATTATTATAACCCTTGCAGGGGCACCGTCACATTCCTCTATCTTAAGGGGCAGGGCTACATATTTATATCTTCCCTCATTCACATCTAAAAGACATAAACCTTCAACAATAACAACATCATTTGAAAGAAGCAATCTGTGCACAGGAAAATTATTTGAATTAAATTCTTCTATTGAAAGATAGTCAATCCCAACAACTTCAACTTTTTTCTCTACCAGATATTCAGCTGCATCGGCGCTCAAGTAAACAAAATTTTTAAAAAACTTTGTATCCCTTTTTAGATACCAAGAATTTTTTGTTTTAAAAAATATCCTCTCATTATACTGAATATCCTTGCTTTCAAGAAACTTCTTTGTTATGCTATCTTCCTTACCCACATCTAATACCCTGACTTTTCCAATTAACCTCTCTAAAGGAATCTTATCAATTGTATTACCATTTTTTATAAAGTGGGCTGGTGCATCAATATGTGTCCCTGTATGAGATGAAAGTATAATTTTACTCACATTTGCCGGATCTTTATTTTCCATGCTGTAAACTCTTGATATTTGTGGTTTGGGGTCGCCAGGAAAATAAACCATATCATTTGAAATTGGAATGCTAACATCAATAATTCTCATTTTCAAGACCTCCCCGAAATTGAAATTTTTCTTAAAATAACAAAAAGGGGCTTTTATCTGCAGCCCCTTTTATTCACAATCAATTTCAATATTATACCTGGTACTTTGCTTTTTCTTGCTTTATAAGATTTATTATAAACTCTACTGCATTGTCAATTTCAAATTCAAAAGATTCTTTTGTTCTTCTGTTTCTAATTTCAATCTTTCCTTCCGATACCTTCTTCCCAACAGTAACTCTAAATGGAATTCCTATTAAATCTGCATCCTTGAACTTAACACCAGCTCTTTCATCTCTGTCATCAATCAAAACCTCAACTCCATTTTTCTGAAGGTTTTCATAAATCTCAAATGCAATCTTGCTCTGATTTTCATCCTTTACATTCACAGGCACGACAATTACCTCATACGGTGCAACTGTTATTGGCCAGATTATACCGTCTTCATCGTGCATCTGTTCAATGATGGCAGCAGCTGTCCTGTTGATACCAATACCATAACATCCCATTATCATGAATTTCTTTTCACCTTTTTCATCTGTATATACGCAGCCAAAAGCCTCTGTATACTTTGTGCCAAGCTTAAATATATGACCAACTTCAATTCCTCTTTCAATTGTCACCTTTTGAGAGCGGCATTTAGGGCAAAGGTCGTCTTGGGTTATATTTCTGAGGTCTGCAAATCTTGTTACTTTAAAATCTGAAAGATTTACATTTTTTATATGATAATCTGTTTTATTTGCGCCCACCACAAAGTTTTTGAGGTATTTTATCTCGTTGTCTGCATACACATCTATCGAAAGGCTAATTGGTCCGGCAAATCCCACCTTTGCACCTGTAATTCTCTCTACATCCTCTGCCGATGCAAGCTCAAGCTCTGTAGCTCCTAAAAGATTTTTTAGCTTTGTCTCATTTACCTCTCTATCTCCCCTCACCAGTACTGCAACAAATTTATCATCTGCCTTGTAAATCATTGTCTTTACAAACTTCGTGCTGTCGATACTCAGGAAATTTACAAGCTCCTCAATTGTTCTTACATTTGGAGTGTAGACTTCCTGTTTTTCTTTTAGATCCTCATTGGTTTCCACTGGTATGTCCAAACATTCTGCCTTTTCAAGGTTAGCAGCATATCCGCACGCTTTGCAATATGCAATCTCTGCCTCGCCAACTGAAGATGGAACCATGAACTCGTGTGAACTTGCCCCGCCCATCGCACCTGTGTCTGCCTCTACAATCTTTACATCAAGCCCGCATCTTTTGAAGATCCTCACATAGGCATCATACATCTTTTGGTATGATATGTCCAAGCCTTTTTCATCAATGTCAAAAGAATAAGCATCTTTCATTGTAAATTCTCGGCAGCGCATAACACCAAACCGCGGCCTTCTTTCATCGCGAAACTTTGTTTGAATTTGATACAAAATTTTTGGAAGGTCCCTGTAAGATGAAATCTCATTCCTGACTATATAAGTAAATGCTTCTTCGTGAGTAGGTCCCAAACAGTACTCCCTTTCATTTCTATCTTTTATTCTAAACATCTCTGGTCCAAATATTGCCCATCTTCCTGACTCTTCCCACAGTTCTTTTGGCATAAGTGCAGACATATGAACCTCTTGAGCACCGCTTCTATCCATCTCTTCTCTGACAATATTCTCTATCTTTCGCAAAACTCTGTAGCCAAGAGGAAGATACACATAGATGCCAGAGGAGAGCTGTCTCATAAAACCAGATCTTAGCATAAGTTTATGTGATTCTATCTCTGCATCAGAAGGTGTTTCTTTCAAGGTTGGCATGAAAAGCTCTGAAACTTTCATCTTCCTTAGTTACTACCCCTTTCCAAGTTTTTAGTTTTTTTAGCTTACAAAAAGCTTTTCAATTATCTTTTTTCTCATCGCCCTCTCTAAATCCCAGTGGCGAAGAGGTTTTGTCTCTGTCACAATTCTGAGTGTATATTCTATCCAGTTAGTGTCAACTATACCCACAATCTGTGGTGGTGTGACAATGTCTTCTTTAAATTCTTCTTCAATTTCTTTGAACACCTCTTGGAGCTTTAAAGATACCTCATCAAAGTTCATCTTTGTATTGAGCTTAACATCTACAATCGCCTTTGAGTTATGCCTCGACCAGTTTGTAATTGCACCTATGGAACCGTTTGGTATAATGTGAATTGAACCGTTATAGTCAAGAATCTTAATTGTTTTTATTCCCATTTCTTTAACAGTACCACTTCTTCCATCTATTGTAACATAATCGCCAACAGATAGCTGGTCTTCAATGATAAGAAAAAGTCCAGCTATCACATCTTTAATTAAACTCTGTGCACCAAAACCTATCGCAAGCCCGCCTATCCCGGCAACAGCTAAGATTGTCTTGATAGAAACATTGAAGTTTTCAAGAATGAGTACAACAATTAAAAAGTATATAGAGTATTTTATAATACTTTTGAAAAGTGCTGCAAGAGTGTCAATTCTCTTTTGATTAATTGGAAATACAGAACTTCTCTGTTTTTTCTTCCATTTTTCCAGCATTCTGTTAGAGAATTTTAATATTAAAAAACCTGCAATCAGTACTATTAATGAATAAATTATTTTTCCGCTGTATTTTAAAATTATTTCAGATATTTTATCAATACTCAAAATACATCACTCCTTCAAAAATCTTTCAAAAAGCCTCCTTTGAAACATATCATCTTTTGCCATAAGCTCAGGATGCCACTGCACACCTACAAAAAAACTTCTATCTTTTTTTGAAATTGCCTCTACAATACCATCTGTTGACACTGCCTCTATTTCAAACCCAGGTGCAAGCTGGTCTATTGCCTGATGGTGAAAAGAGTTTACCAAAATCTTTTGGGAACCAAAGATGCAAGTGAACAACCCTCCAACAACTTCAACAGTATGATATCCATACATACCATTAAGATTCTGGTAATGAGAGATGGAGGATTTTCTCTCTATGTCCTGTATCAAAGTCCCACCAAACGCAACATTCATAACCTGCACGCCTCTGCAGATTGCTAAAACTCTTCTGTCCATCTCATATGAAATTTTCATTGCCTCAAGCTCTATTTTATCTCTTAAAAGATTGATTCTTCTTATTCCCCACTGAGGTTCTTTGCCGTAAAATTTGGGGTGAACATCCTCACCACCGCAAAAAAGAACACACTCACACACCTGTATGTACTCTTTTAAAAGCTCGGTTGACAAGATACTTATAGGAAAAATTATGGGTTTTGCGTTTAGCATCACAAGTACCTCTATGTACTCATTCATAACATAAAGTTTTCCACTCTCTGTATCAAACCCGCCAAATATAAGCACATTCATTAGACTTACCTTATTCACTTTTTGTTCTTCAGTTTCCATTCTATGATTCTCTTTGCTACTTCTTTAATAGGCATCTGACGATCCATGCTGAGCTTTTGAAGCTTTTTCATTGCGCTTTCCTCATCAAGCTTTAGCTCCTTCATCAAAATTCCCTTCGCCCTTTCAACAAGCTTTCTTGTCTCTAAATCATCCTGAAGCTTTCTTATTTGCTCTTCTAACTTTCTTAATCTCATCCAATTTTTTATAATAGTCTCAACAAAAGATATGAACGCCCATTTATTGAATGGACTGTATAAAAAAATATTGAACTCATCGTCTTCTAAGATTACGCTTTCTATATTAGACCTTTGTGCCTGGTTTGCCAAGATGACAACAGGACATATTCTATCATTTTTCAAAATATCTATCATCTCCACCATACTGCCAACACTAAACCCATACTCCATAATAACAATATCTGGTTTTAAAACTCTTATCTTTCTCAGGCAATCTGCAAAGTCTGTAGCAGTATCGGCAATGGTATAGCCATTTTCAATAAAGGTATTTTTTACAATAGAAAATAGTCTTTGGTTTTTTATAGCCAATATGACCTTGAACATTTCTGTTCCTTGCTCCTATCAAAGCTTATTTAATAATTTTAACATACACCTTTTTATTTTTCTATAAAAACATCACTAAACCTTTTTGTGCTAAATTAAGCAGTTTTTCTACTATAGTAGTATCAAACTGGCTGCCGGCACATCTTTTCATCTCGCTTAGCGCTGTCTCCTTATCAAAAGCTTTTCTGTAGGGTCTATCAGAGGTCATTGCATCATATGCATCGGCAACAGCTACAATCTTGGCAAGAAGGTCTATCTCTTTATCTTTCAGTCCAAATGGATAACCCCTGCCATCCACCCTTTCATGGTGCTGAAGCACAACCTTTTTGATTCTCTCGGTAAAATCTAAATCTTTTAAAATATTATAACCTATTAAAGGATGTTTTTGTATTTCTACATACTCATGAGCTTCTAAAGAACCTCTCTTGTTGAGTATGTCCTCTTTTACACCAATCTTCCCTATGTCATGAAGCAAACATGCAACCTTTAAAACATCCTTTTCTTCTTGTGAAAGTGAAAGCTCATCGGCAATCTTTAAAGCAATATTTTGCACTCTCTCGCAGTGTCCTTTTGTATACACATCCTTATACTCAATTGCTTTAGACAAACACAAGATTGTTTCGTAAAAAAACTTCTCAATTTCTTTGTTTTTCTTTTCAAGTTCTGCTTTTGATTTATTTAATTCTTCCACAGTTTCTCTTAGCTTTTCGTTCATGTAAGTGCTTTTTTCGTATAAATCTTCAATTTCTGATTTTTGCTTTTTGAGATTTGAATAATAAATAGCATTTTTTATAGCTATAGTTATAAAATTACACAGGCTGATATAATATTCAATATCTTCGCTCAAAGTGCTTTTGCATTTTATTCCATAAAAACAAATACCTTCACATTTTTCTTCTGAAACAACTGGAATCGCTATCTTTACTATGTTTTTATTTTCTATTTTATAAGCAATATTTGTATCCTCTTTCGCCCTGTTCAAAAGCAGATGTTCATGCGCATCTTTTTGCCCAAACTGCCCCAAGATTCTGAAGGTCCTATCATCACCATCATGATAAACGCTCATGCGAAAAAATTGCAAACTCCCAAGGCTATATTCACCTACAGTTGCAACTATATTTTCTACAGTTGAAAGACTAATAATTCTGGTCGAGAGTTCAAAAAAATTTTTAAGCCACTCATTTTTTTCTCTTAAATCTCTTTCTGTTTCGATTAATCTCTTTACAATATTTGTCATCTCTTTGTTCAGTTGAATACTATCAAAATAACTTTTTTCAATATTGTCCTTTTCCTCTTTTAGTTTCTTAATTATAAACTTTTGTTTTTTCTCAAATACTTCATATTTCTTTAACATACCACTATATCTAATAATATAAAAAACTGTAAAAAATACAATTGCAAGAAACAAGGTTACAATTTGAAAATATTCAATGATGGGTTTTCTAATATGAAAAAAAAGTTCAGCAACCTGAACTGCAAGTGGAAAACCTATTAAAAAGAAAAGAAAAAACTCAAAAACTCCCAACCACAAACTCCTTCGAAGTTTCAACCTTCAGTCCCCCTGTCAAGAAAGTCATACACCTTATTATTTCGACAAAGGGCGCAAAAATCCTTCAAACAAAATGACAAAAAAGAGAGCCAAACTTGGCTCTCTCATATATTGAATAAATCCTTAACCCTTGGATATATGCTGTTGTAAAGTTTATATGTTTTTCTATATATTTCAAATAGTTTTTCATTTGGTCTGCAGCTATCTACCTTTTGAATCATAGTATCGCAGGCTTCTTCAACCTTCTGATATTCTCCTGCACCAACTGCTGCCAAGATAGCTGCACCAAACGCAGGTCCTTCTTTAGAATTTAACGTCCACACATCCATCTCAAATATGTCTGCCTGCATCTGTCTCCAGAGCTTGCTCTTTGCACCACCGCCTGAAACTCTCACCTCTTTAACCTCGATGCCCATCTCATACAAAATATCAAGACAGTTTTTAAGTGAAAATACAACACCTTCCATGACAGCTCTAATGAACTCTCTTCGTGTATGCTTTGCCGTTATCCCAAAGAATATTCCTTTTGCGTACGGGTCTAAAATGGGCGTTCTTTCCCCCATCAAATATGGCAGGAAAATAAGTCCGTCTGCGCCTGGGTTTGCAAGTTCTGCCTCCTGATCCATCAAAATGTATGGGTCTTTGTCAATAAACTCAAACGCAGCTTTTTCGATGTGTGCAAAGTTGTCCCTAAACCACTTGAGAGAAAGTCCGGCCCCTTGTGTTACACCCATCACATGCCATTTTCCTGGCACTGCATGACAAAATGTATGAACCCTTCCTTGCGGGTCAATCTTAAACTCGTCAAGATGAGCAAACACAACGCCAGACGAACCGATGGTAGATGAAATTACTCCTGTCTTTACTATGCCATTTCCAACAGCACCTGCTGCCTGGTCTCCTCCACCTGCAACAACCAGCGTACCTTCACAAAGACCTGTAATTTCGCTTGCTTGCCTGCTCACTTTTCCCGTAACCTGTGGCGACTCATAGACTTTTCCAAGAAGCTCTTTGTCTATCTCAAGCTTTTCAAGTACCTCATCAGACCAGCACCTGTTTTTAATATCTAAAAGCTGCATACCAGATGCGTCAGATACATCTGTTGCAAATTCGCCTGTAAGTTTAAACCTTATATAGTCTTTTGGAAGTAAAATCTTATAGACCTTCTCATAATTTTGGGGCTCGTTGTTTCTTACCCACAGAATCTTTGACGCTGTAAAACCTGTCAGTGCAGGGTTTGCTGTAATTTCAATAAGTCTTTCCTTGCCAACCTTTTCTGTTATTTCATCACATTCTTTTGCCGTTCTCTGGTCACACCAGATGATTGATGGTCTTATAACGTTGTAGTTTTTGTCAAGCATTACAAGCCCGTGCATCTGCCCGGTAAGTCCCACAGCTTTGACTTCCTCAGGGTTTACCTTGGATTTTTCAAGCACAGCTTTAATCCCTTTAACACTTGCATCCCACCAGTCTTCTGGATTTTGCTCAGCCCAGCCAATCTGAGGCTGATAAAGAGGATATTCAAATGTAGCTGTTGCTAAGATGTTACCTTTTGAGTCAGTTAAGATGGTCTTTGTCCCAGATGTTCCAACGTCAATTCCAATAAAATACATATAAAACACCTTCCTTTCTTGAATTTTAAAATATATATTAAGCAGATTGTCTTACTATAAGCTGTGTGTCAAGAATATATTCACTTTCAAATTTTTTGGTTGGATCATCTATTTTTCCAAAAAGAATATCACAAGCTGTCTTTGCCATAAGGTCAATTGGTTGACGAACTGTTGTAAGTCTTGGCATCTTGCTGAGCTGAAGTCCTACTAAATCCACATCATCAAATCCAACCACCTTTACATCATCAGGAACAGATATCCCCATCTCATCCAATGCATACATACTTGCATATGCCATAAGGTCGTTGGCTGCAAATATACCATCTATTTTTTTGTTTTTTAAAAGCTTTTTTATACTTTCATATGCCTTTTGAAACATGAAATCTCCTTCGATGAGAAGTTCTTCATCAAAGTCTACACCAAAATCTCTCAATGCTGCCTTGTATCCCTCATATCTTGCAATACTTTCAAAAGACTCAAGTGGACCTGATATATGTACGATTTTCCTGCAACCTTTTTCAATAAGGTACTTTGTTGCAATGTAGCCACCTTGCAGATTGTTTACATTTACTCTTGGAACATTTGGAAACTCAGTGTTGTTCTCAGCAAGAACAACTGGAACATTATTAGCATATAATAGTTTTAATGCTTGTTTATTAATAGTTTTATATCCAAAAACTATAACTCCATCCACTCTTCCCACAAGGAACTTAAAGTAGTCAATATTATCTATTAGTTGACAAAATATAGCTCCGTATCCACGCTGAGTTATATACTGGTTAAGCAAGGCAACTACTTCACTGTAAAACCAGCTGCTCAGTTGCTGGATTATTATTCCTATTGTATCCGTCTTTCTTCTTGCTAAATTCTTTGCTGTTACATTCGGAGTATAATTTAAAGCTTTAATGGCTTCCAAAACAGCCTTTTTCTTTTTTTCAGATACATTCGCTGTTCCATTTATAACTCTTGATACAGTTGCCTTTGAAACACCAGCTCTTTTTGCAACATCTTCAATTGACGGCAAAATACACTACCCCCTTTCATTTTGCTTCACAATTTTATAAAATATAGAAGTTGTAAGCGATTTCGATTATTCTTTGTTATATACTTTATCACATTGTTGTTTGGTTTTTCAACAAAAATTTTAGTAAACTACTACTTACCTTTGGATATTGAAACTTCACTTGATATTCTTATCGTATATTCAGTCGATTTTTCCACTTCACAAATTTTTTGAAAATAACTTTTAAATTCTTAACAATTTTTATGTTTATTTATCACAACTTATATAATTTTTCTGAGTTTTGAAAAAGATAATTTAACAAAAGCAAAAGTTAATATCAGTGTAAAAAGATAGAGCAGAATAGTGTTTAAAATAGTTAACGGTGAATCGAATTGTAAAAAACTTGCTATACAATATTCCCATGGAGATAATGGACCTATCATTTTAGTATTAAACTTAAGCATATTTATTTTGTGTTGAATAAAAGTTATCAAAAATCCCACACTGTAAATGTAAATATCAATTGATATCCAAAACGGAAGAGCAAAAATGTAAAACAATATAAGGACTAAAACAAAACTATTGTTTCTAATCTCATAAATTAGTATTGGTGTGTATATAACAAAAGAATCAATGGAAGATGAATTTAATAAACTATCCCATGCAGCTGAAGTGTAAATTATGAATATCAAAATACAGACGAAGTGATAAATAATCATTTTTAATAAAAAATTCAGATTCTCATCAACCCACTTTTTAATTTTACTAACATTTTGAGTATTGCCTTTCTTTTGCAAAAACAAGATAAGAAATTTATACGCACCTGCAAAAAATAAAAAAGTTCCAATTGGAAAAAAAGCAAGAAGAAAAACTATAAAGTATCTTGGTTCTCCATTACCAAAGAAAAGTATTATTCCCAAAAGAATAAAAAACAAAATCATTAAAAATATTTTTATTTTCATATTCTCACTCCTCGATTTTATTGCTGCAATATCAGAAAAAGCAGAGTTTTATTCTGTCCATATGAAATACCCTGAGGAATTAAGGAAGCTCTTTCTACAAACACCGCTTTATGTGTAAATAGCATGATATTGAAAAGGCAAGAAGTAAATTCAGGTGGATACTTTCAGTCTGTTGAAGTTTTAGAAATTAATATTTACTTACAGGAAGAGAACTTATGCCGTACAAAATGGAAAAATGGAGTCCCCAGCATTAGAAAATGCATTAACAATATAACCTAACTTTATAACTAACGTTATAAATTGGAAGTGCAAAATTCTTAACAAGCCTTGATTGACCATATTTTGTCTATATTGATTAAAGGAGATTTGCAGGTAAAATAGAAGAAAAAGACTCTTTGTCAAAAGTAGTGTGAAATTCTAAATATCAACATCTTTTTGACAAAGAGCCAGATTAGTAGGAATTATTTAATTATTTCTTTTTTCATTATTGTCACTAAAGGAAGCTTGAATTTTAACACAACTTTTAACATACCTTAAATAGAAACTTTTTATACAACAAAACAGAAGTTGAAATAATATTAAGGCTCATAACCTGGCAGGTAATTAAAGTTTTCTGAAGTTATTTTCCATATTCCGTTTTCTTTTGTTAAATTAAAATAATACCTCATTACACCTTTGGGATTATATGTCACCAATTTTTTTGGAAGTTTTTGCGTTTCTTCATACAGCCTTTTCTGATATTCTATTGTCATTTCTTCAGGCTTTACATTTTCATTTATATTATCAATTGGAATCAACGCAATCATTTTGTTTTCGCAATATACATCTGCTATGACTGTTGCTGTATCACCTTCAATCCTTGTTTCTAAAAATTTTATATTATTTATTTTCCATTCAACAGTCCTTATATCAGAAGGTGAATAAGCATCTCCTAAAACAGCTGTTTGAAAAACCTTTATTTTATTTGCTAAAATTCCTGACTTTGCACTGTAATATTTCTCACATTCTTGGGTAACTTCATTCATCTTTCTGTCTATAAGCTGCGAAGGAATTTTAATATCTGGGGATTTTGTATACTCTGATGGATACACAATTTTACTATAAATATTTAGTGCACTCTTCACTACTCTTTTTATTTCCTCCTCATTATTTAATTGCTGAATACTTTTTGCATTATAACTAATTATAGTTGCAACTATTGTAATAAGTGCTAATAAACCTAATACAAATAATTTTCTTTTTTTCACAAAATTTTTCCTCCCTATCCTATTGTGGTCTAACAGCAAATATAATTGTAGACCAAGGATTAAGATTATATGGCTTTAAGTGCCATATAGCCCATTTTCTATCTGTTGTGTGTTGATCTTGTAAAACACCGTTTATCCCAGAATTAGGGTCTCTGGCATAAACCACTACAATAGCAGAATGATCATATGTTCCGTCAGAATTCCAATCATAGAATAATATATCTCCTGGTTTCAATAAATAGTTAAAGTCTAACTGAGAATTATAATCCCACCTGGTCAACCAAACTGTGCAAAATTGCACGAGTTTGGCGGCTGGAGTATTTATAGCCCGCCCTTCAAGCTTTCCCAGCCCCAGCAGGCGGTATTTGGGAAAGCCATAGCCCCTGTCCCAAGAAACAGGAACTTGCGCCTTTATAGGTCTTCCCCACTTGCCCCGAAACCAAAAGCGATTTCAGGACAGAGAGGTCTCTTAAAACCCTCTCAGGAGAGAGTGGAGTCACCACCGCTACCTTGAGAACTTGCCAGAGATTGTGGTTTTTGCCACGACTACCTGTACTTGTTCCATCCAGTGGTACAGATAGTCTCTCTGCCTCACTCTCAAGGCTTTGTAAAAACTTTATCACTCTACCTATCTCTCTGAGTTGCTTTTTCCTAACGTATGTGTTCTTAACTACCTTCCTTACGTACTCCTTCAGTTCCTCCAGTTCGTTTACATCAAGTCTACCGAGAAACATCATATAGTTGTGCGGTATTCTGTCTCTCAAGCCAAGCCCTCTTCGAGCTATCACGTACGAGCTAGCAACATCCTTGCTCACCATAAACTGCGGTGCATACTTCAGCATCCCTATTACCGAAGTATATGCAGGGTTTACTTCTATAACCTCTATCCCTTCTCGCTTTGCTAAAAGTTTTACCTTCTCCAGAAGTGATCTGTACCCAAAGTAATGCCTTATTCGTCTTGATCTTCTACCTGAAAAATCTTCTCTTCTTCCCCTGTCTTTTATGCTAAGGCTCTCAATCACTATGGCTTTTTGCTTCTCTTTCGCCATCTGTACTATCATGTGTGCATACTGCCACCTGTAATACTCCTTTTTCTCAAAACTCCCGCTCTCAAGTTCTGGCATTGGTATTCTGCCATATCCCAGAAGCTGTCCATGCTCATCTGTTTCTACCCATGCCACGTGCCTCGGATATGCGTTCGTGTCTATCCCTATAACTCCATTCGCTCTCGTTATCGCAGGCTGAGGAAAAACTTCTTCAATAGCAAAGTAGGCATATACTACACCACTTTTAAGTTTCAGCTGGACAGAATATGGCTGTCCACAAATACTTATCGCCTCAAGAAGTTGATTCCTATCAATATACCTCCCATCTTTTATCTTCCATCCGGGCTGTATTCTCGCATATACGTACTCCCTTTCTCCTACGTTGATTCTAAGTCTTGTACAATCTTCATCTATCTCAATCCTTGTGTTGAGATTCCCCTTCTTGCTCCTGTCTCCTCTTGAGTACAGATTCCCTTTCCTCTTCTCCTGCCACTTAAGTTGAAGTTTCTTGTACGCTTTACCGTTTATGTGCCTCTTCTGGAGTTTTTCAAAAAGCTGCCTGCCACCAAAAACAACCTTCTTGGGATTTTCTCCTCTTTCTTTGCATGAGGTCAAAATGCTTTTTGCTTTCATTATCGCATCATCAACGTATCGAGAATTAAGATTGAAAATCCCCTGCAGCTGCTTTTTGAGTTCATTCCTTTTATGCCCTTCCAGAAGCCTCTTATATGCATACCTCATACAAGAGGACCATCTTCTCATAAGGTCTAATACTCTTTGCTTATCTTCACTGCCCTCAAAGATTAGCTTGGCCTGAACTGTTACCATGTCTTTTATTAGCACCTCTTTGCCAATAAATCCTTGCTGCAAAAGATGTATACTGCCGCTATTAAGTCCTCTGCCAGTTCTTCTTTTATATCTTCTTCGTTTTCTCTGCCATTTAACACTACAAGTTCTACCCCAAAACTCTCCATGAAAAACTTAAGATATTCAAATCCAAACCTTGCAAGTCTGTCAGGATATTCTATTACAACTTTTGCAACTTCTCCTCTTTTGATTTTGTTCAAAAGTTTTAATAGCCCTCTCCTGTTTTCATTTTACTTTGCTGGCTATTTCAGATATAACCTCAATACTGCCAGCCTTGAGACTCTGCGTATTCCTCAAGTCTTCTGATTTGGTTTTTAAGGTACTCTTCTTGCTTTTTAGTGGAGAGTTTTGCATACAAAACAACGGTTGGTTTGGTTTTTCTTCTATCATGCCAAGTAGTTTTTCTATGTCTTCTTTTTTATACCTTCTCCTTCCCTTAGGGAGCCTGAGAGGTATTATTAACCCTTCCTTTTCCCAGTTTAGGAAATAGCCTTCGACTAATGCCATATATCTCTTTAACTTTTTGTACACTTAGTAACATTTAATATCACCTGGTCAAAATTATACCTTTTTGCATTGTTTTTTTTCAACTGTTGTGACCTCCCTATATATGTAGCATTATTTGCACTAAGTAACCAATATCTTAGACTATCTGCAACACTCCAAGCCTGCCCCCAATTCCACCACCAAAGCATTTTTTCACAATACCAACCGCGTTGTTTATCAAATGGGATAAGTGCACCTTTTCTCAATATATCTCATAATTAATATTTTAAGAGTATTATATCACATTTTGCTAAAAAACACCACAAAAATTTGCTAAAATTTTAAAAATTTTTTGACTTTCTATCTCAGTAAAATCAAATTGTTTAAAATTTGATAATAATTTTTTGCTGCAAAACTCGGGCATTATTACTATTAAGCCTTGCTGTAGTCTACAAACTTTGTATAAGGTAAATTTTGGCACGTGGTGAAGACATATTTACCACCTAATTTATTACAGAACAGAGAATAAAAAGTCCCCACTTTCTTTAATAAGTCTTCAAGAAGTAAAGTAGGAAATTGAAATACATGGGAGGAGACCAGAATTTTTGAATCTCTAAACTTTTCGAAAGGTGTCCTCCCATTCATTCCTTTACCATTGTGAGGTCTATAAAAATTCCACGTATCCTGCCATTTTTGAGCTCTTGTCATAAATTCGTCTTTTGTTATGCATCTTTCAGCATGAATCATCAAAAAATATTCATCATCTGCTCTATGTGAATTTTCAATTATACCCATCAAGTGTTTTGCTTTTGGTGGAATAGGATTTAGCTCTACTCCCAAAAATGACAACATCTCATTCCACTCCTTTAGCTTTTTTTCGCTCCCACCACAAAACTCTGCTCCATTATCTAATCTTATCCTTATTGGGTTTCTTACATTATGTGTCCTAAGCCATAAAACTACTAATGTTATGAACATAAAACCAAAAGTAGATGAAAGCTCATATGAATAAGCTGTAAATCTTGTCCTTGTAGCAACATCTATCATGTTCCACTCATAACACGGTAGATTGTATTTTATCATGTGCTCATATACTTCTTTTGGGAGGCTTTCTTTGTCTAAAAGATGTTTCGTATCAAGCTGAAATTCAGAAAATGGGATGAGAGACTCATAATCGTAAAGACTTCTTTCTCCCTTTTTCGTCTTTCTTGTCTTTCTCGGCACACTATTTCTTTTGAGAATAGATTTTATCGTGTTTTCACTTATTTTAACGCCATATTTTCTGAATAAATAAAGAGAAAGACGTCTGTATCTGAATCCTGTTTTTTTAGCCTCTTGGATAATGAGATTTTCAAGCTCAGAAGAAAGTTTTTTAGGGCAAGTTTTAGGCTTTCTAGACTTATCCTCAACAGGACCATATACTGCTCTTCTTACAGTGTGTCTTGATACACCTAATATTTTAGCAGTTTTTGATATGTTTTTGTTATTTGCCTCAAATACTTTTCGAATTAATTCTCTGGCCTTTTCAGGAGATATTTTTCTGAGTTCATGATATGGTATAATATTCATAGTAGGCTGCCCTCCCATCCTGGTAGTTTTTTGATGTTTCTTTTGAATGGAATATTACACTTTTTTATTATATCAAACAGGAGGGAGGCAGCCACAATTCTTTTTATGGGCTTTTCATTATTGTTTTCGTACATTCTTTCGCTGTGGTAAATATCTTTACACCTATTCGAGTATAAGGTAAATTTTGCTATTGAAATTTTGAAAACTTATGAATATAATGAAATATAAAATCGAATATAAGCCAATGGTAAAAGTCCATCCTTCGGGGCGGGGTGAAATTCCCCACTGGCGGTAAAAGCCCGCGAGCAAAAGCCAACGAGGCTTTTGCAGAACCGGTGAAATTCCGGTGCCAACGGTTACAGTCCGGATGGGAGAAGGAGTGGATGTGTAAGGAAGATTTTCTTATACATCATATAAAAGCCCAAAAAGCCTCGAAGGTGGAAAAACACTTTCGAGGCTTTAATTTTTTGTGTATCAATTTTCGTTGGAGGGGAGGATATTATTGAAGTGCCTATCTCACAGCTATTACATGAATATGGCACTCGAGCTTGCAAAGAAAGCTTCTCCTTTAGTGCTGCCTAACCCAAGAGTGGGATGCGTGATTGTAAAAAACGGAACAATAATTGGAAAAGGATATCATCAAAAGTATGGTGAAAAGCATGCAGAAGTTTTGGCAATCGAAGATGCAATAAAAAATGGCAACTCGCTCAAAAATGCAACAATGTATGTCTCTTTAGAACCCTGCTGTCATTTTGGCAAACAGCCGCCTTGTACAGAAGCAATCATTAAAAGTGGGATTAAAAAGGTTATAATTGCCACAAGAGACCCAAACCCCCTTGTCAATGGCAAGGGCATACAAATTTTAAAACAGCACGGGATTGAAGTTGTGGAAGGTGTGCTTCAAAAAGAAGCAGAAAGTGTCAACAAAGAGTTTTTTAAATACATGAAAAAGGGTATTCCCTACATTGCCATAAAAGTTGCTCAGAGCATTGATGGCAAAATTGCAACACCTTCAAATAAGAGATTTTTGTTTAACACAGATGACGAAAACGTCTTTGTACACAGCCTTCGTCAAAAATATATGGCAACCCTTGTGTCTGTAAATACTGTAATTTCAGATAACCCAATTTTAAATGTGAGGTATGGTGAAATAATCAGACAACCTATAAGAGTTGTAATTGATACAAACCTTCGAATTCCTTTAGAGTGCAATATTGTAAAAACCTCTGATGAGTATTCTACCTACATTGTGTGCAGTGAAAATGTAAATGATACCCAGAAAATAAAACTTCTTTCTCAAAAAGGAATAAAAATAATCTTTGCAAAGCAATCAGAAGATGGTCATCTTGAACTTTCAGATGTATTTTCAAAACTTGCACAGCAAAAGATAATATCAGTTCTTGTTGAGGGAGGAAGTATGCTGAACTTTTCTCTTTTGAAAAAAAGAATTGCTGATTACTGGTATTCATTGATATTCAATGTTTTTATAGGGGGTCAGAACACAAAAGGTGTAGTTGGTGCGGAAGGCTTTGAAGAGTTTTTCCCAAAGCTTGTAAATCCAAAAGTCACAATTTTTAAAAACTCTACTATCATTGAAGGAGATATAAGTTATGTTTAGCGGTATTGTTGAAGAGGTTGGTAGGGTTATTACAATGAAAAAAATTGAGGATATTGCAAAGCTGAGTATAGAAGTGAAAAAGATAGAAGCAAAAATTGGTGACAGCATAGCAGTTGATGGTGTGTGCCTGACAGTTACAAATATTGCAAATAGCAAATTTGACTTTGACCTTTCCCCCGAAACAATTGAAAGGACAACACTCAAATTTTTAAAAGAGGGAATGCCTGTAAACTTACAACCCGCTTTGAAGATGGGAGATAGAATTGGTGGTCACATAGTTCTTGGTCACGTTGACTGTATTGGCACAGTCTGTATGCAAAAAATTCATGGGAAAAGTAGAATAATCGGAATAAAGCCTTTTGAAAACTTTAAAGGGTTGATTGTAAAAAAAGGTTCTGTAGCAATTGATGGTATTTCTCTTACAGTTGTCGATAGCTTTGACACATACTTTACAATCTCTTTGATTCCACACACCTTAGAGAATACTACCTTGAAGTACAAAAAGGTTGGTGATTATGTAAACATTGAATTTGACTACATTGCAAAGATTGTGAAAGAAAATTTGAGGTGATAGACATGTATGATTTGAAAGATGTAATACAGAAGTTTAAAAATGGAGAGTTTGTAATAGTATTTGACAGCCAAAACCGGGAAGATGAGGCAGACTTAATCTTGGGTGCTCAATTTTCAACAGCTGATAAAATAAGTTTTGTTTTAAATCACGCTAAGGGAATGTTCTGCGTTGCCATAGACAAAGAAATTCAAAGGCGCTTGAATTTATACGTTCCTTATAATACTCAAAACACCTGCACTTTTACAGTTACAGTTGATCACAAAAATACAAAAACAGGAATATCAGCTGAAGAAAGAAGCATTACCTGCAAAGAACTTGCAAACCCAAATGCTGCAGCTTCTGATTTTAAAATACCAGGGCATGTGAGTCCTGTTGTTGCTCATGAAAAAGGTATTTTAGCAAGAAAAGGTCACACAGAAGCAGCTGTGGACCTTTGCAGACTATCAAGCCTTTTTCCGGCTGCAGTCATGGTTGAAATCTTAGACGAGAAAGGAGACAGTCACAACAAAGAGTATGTAAAAAGCTTAGCAAAGAGATTTTCAATACCTGTTACCACAATTGAGGAGATTGAAAAATATATTCTACTAAATCATCCCACAGTGCAAAAAGAAGCTGAGGCAGAACTTCCCACACAGTATGGAAAGTTTAAGATTTTTGCTTTCAAAAACTATTTTTCTCAAAAAGAACATGCTGTGCTGATAAATAAAACTTTTAACCCAAGCCAGACGGTAAATGTAAGAATACACTCATCGTGCAAGACAGGAGACATTTTTCACAGTTTGAGGTGTGATTGTCACCAACAGCTTGAATTTTTCTTGCAGTTTATGTCAGAGAACAAAAACTGTATGCTCATTTACCTTGACCAGGAAGGAAGAGGAATTGGATTTGCAAACAAGATAAAAGCATATGCATATCAAGAGCAAGGTTTTGATACCTATGAGGCAAACAATATTCTGGGCTTTGACGATGATTTAAGAGATTATTTCGATGCATTGCATATTTTAAGGTTCTTTGGTATAAGTAAAATTAATCTTGCAACATCCAATCCTGAAAAGATTTCTTTTTTGCAAGATTGTGGAATTGAGATTTTAAAGAGAATACCTACTCCAATTGTGGTAAATCCGTATAACAGGAAATATATACATTCGAAAATATTAAAGAAAAAGCATGAAATCTTAATAAAAGGAGAGGATAGCTTTGAGAACTTTTGAAGGAAGCTTTTGTGGAAAAGATTTAAAATTTGCAATTGTCATTTCAAGATTTAATTCATTCATTACAGATGAGCTTCTAAAAGGTTGTTTGGATGGTCTTAAACGGCATGATGTGGACAGTGAAAATATCGATATATATTATGTACCAGGTGCTTTTGAAATACCTCTTGTGTGCAAAAAACTTGCAAAGTCAAAAAAATACAATGCAATAATTGCACTTGGTGCAGTGATTCGTGGCAGCACACCACACTTTGAGTATGTAAGCGCAGAAGTCTCAAAAGGGATTGCTAATGTCTCCTTGGAACAAGAAGTTCCAGTTATATTTGGTGTTCTGACATGCGACACAGTTGACCAGGCAATCGAAAGAGCGGGGACAAAAGCAGGAAACAAAGGGTTTGACGCAGCCCTTTCTGCCTTGGAGATGGCAAATTTGATGAAAAATATCTCTTTATAAAAATGAGGTTTAGTCATTTTGGAAAGTATTTCATTTGAGCTGAGTAAAAACCTGCCTTTATAATGAAAATATATTAAAACTTTAAATGAAAGAGGCGGGGCTTTTATGAAAAGTTTATTAAGATTCTGGCTATTTGTTGTTATTATTATAATTTTATCTTTAGTCATAGTTTCTCCTTCATTTGCCTCTGATATGCAAAAAGAAGAAGCTCTATTTTTTGATGCAAATGGCAACCCATCTTACATCACTATTATTAATAAAAGTTCAGTAGAGTATATTTATCTTTATGAAATTTCAAGATTAATGGGTGGAAGTTTTACATTTGACTCAAAAGACTATAACTTTCTTCAGTCAAAGTTTTTAATTGACCAAAATGAATTTATATTTAAGCTCGACAGCAATGTAGTCATATTCAATGGTAAAAACTTTTATATGGATGGACCAATGCAAATAATACAAAATAGAATTTGTGTGCCCTATTCTACTTTAAAAACTTATAGCTTGTTGAATAAAAATTATTGCCAATAGAGTAATAAAAAGATAATAATTATTGATTCCATTCATAAGCAAAAGAAAATTTTTTGCCTTCTAATTTTCTGAGAAACTGTTCAAACAAAAAAGTAATTAGTATCCAATCGGTATGCCTTTTGTAACTTTTAAATCCTCTTAACCTAATATTCTCAAGGTTATACTCACCTTTCAACTTGCTAAAAAGTTTTTCTATTTTCATCCTGAGTTTATATAACTTCTTACCTTCTTCTGTACCTAAAAATTTTATATTCTCTGCCCTAAATCTATTTTTTACGTTTTCCTCATTTCTCATATTCCTTCTATTTACCCCTGCTACAAATTTTATTTCAAGTCTATTTGCAATATCAAACCATCTGTTACAGTCATATCCTGCATCCGCTAATAATATCTTCGAATTGTAATTCCATGCCCTGTACAAAAGTTCTTCTTGAGTAGAGTCATGTTTGTTTGCTGTAGTTAAAATCCAGAAAAGTGGAATCACTTCTTCTTTCCCTGTACACAAAAGATGTAATTTATATCCTTTGTAAAAACCTATAGTAACATGTATTCCTATCTTTGCTTCTTTGTCTTGCTTTGAACTTCTCAAAGGTGTTGAATCTACTATTGTTATGGATACATCTGGATTAATTTCTGCTATTAACACGTCTCGGATAGCTTGCAATAAATCCTCTTCTATTTTTGCTGCTAATTTTGCTATGTATGAATAATCTGGACTTTTTTCTAATCCTATGCTCTTTTTGAACTCTGTATCTTGATTTATTCTGTATTCTAATTCCCTAAAACTTGCTATTCCTCTTTTGACCTTGTAAACTAAACAAGCTATTATTTGAAACAAACTAAATTTCCTTGGTCTGCCTCTTTTACTGTTTTTCCTTCTTTGGACTGTAGTTTCTGCAATCTTTTTTATTATGCAAAGGAGCTTTAAAAATTTTTCATTTTGTGCTTTAATAATTTTAGACATTTCTTTATTCCCCCTTGTGTGTTGGTTTGGTCTTTACAAATTAAAATTATATCACAAGGGGGATTTTTTTACCCATTACTGTATCTGTCTAATATGGTTATCTCTTTTATTCAACAACCTATTAAAAACTTATTTAAATTTATTTGAATTTCGACATTATATCTCTGGAAAACGAATGATATTCAAGCCAAATGGAAACTACATAGTCTACAGTGTTCAAAGCGGTGATTCACTCTGGATACTATCTCAAACCTTCGGTACATCTATTGAAACATTAAAGAGCTTTAATAATCTTACAAACGATACACTCTATGTGGGACAAAAGTTAATTGTAAAAAAAGTAAGCCTCAACCCTGTCCAAATTAATGGGACAATAAAGTGGTGGACATATGTAAAATCTGCACCATCTTCATCTTCGCAGAACCTATTTTATCTTACTCAAGGGCAAACTGTAAATGTTATTGGAAAACAATTAGATTTTTATAAAATCTTAACATCGAAAGGAACCGGTTATGTTTCAATATGGGCAGTAGATATAAAACAAGATATTACAGATAATTCAAAACCAAGCAACTTCTTTTACTCTTTTATACCCGTTGATACATCAGGTGATTATGTAACATATTCATACTACAAAGTGCAAAGTGGAGATACAATATGGTCGATTGCGGTAAAATTTGGAATACCAGACTATGAACTTATGTCGGTAAATAATTTGAATGAAAACTCATACATCTATGTAGGACAAACCTTAAAAGTGCCTGTTCATACAATTGCTGTGCATTCAAACGAAAATGGAGTTGAAATGCTCGACTGGTTTTCGCAGGGTAATTATGTATTCCCTATCGGCAGTGTTGGCAAGTTTATCGATATTCAAACGGGAAAATACTTTTTTGCAAAAAGGACAATGGGTGCAAGTCATGCAGACGTAGAAACTTTGAGTTATAAAGATACTCAAATTATGAAAGAGATATTCGGAGGAAGCTGGACATGGGAAAGACGTCCGTTCATACTTGAAGTAAAAGGAAGAAGAATAGCTGTGTCAGTTTCTGGCATGCCACATGCAGGAGTTGATGGTGTGCCTTACAACCAAAATGTTGCAAACAGAAGCGGTGGATATGGTTATGGTCCAAACCTTGATACAATTGTAAATGGAATGGATGGACATTTTGATGTGTATACGTTAAATGGCCTTCGTCACAAAGACAATCAAATTGACCCTCAGCATCAGCTAACAGTTTCAATCGCTGCAGGATTGAGATAAAGTGAAATTTTATGCAGGGGGCTGTTCAAAAAATCAACATAGCAGCCCCTCAAATTATATTTTTATATTTGCGGTTGTGGCAATATCCCATTTTGAGCAAAGCTATAGTATTTATCCCCTGCTACTATAAAATGATCATTGACAGTAACACCTATTGTCGATAAAGCATTGACAATTTTTTGAGTTGTATTGATATCATCCATTGAAGGTCTTACCGACCCTCCCGGATGATTGTGAGCCAAAATTACACTGCTTGCGTTGTAGCGAATAACACACTCAACAACTTTTCGTGGATATACTACTGCTTCTTTAACTGTACCTTCAAAAAGCGGTGCAGAATATATCACATTCAGCTGCGTATCAAGGCAAATAACATAAAACACCTCATTTTTTCTACCAACAAACAAGCTCTTTATGTACTCTGATGCTACTTCCACATTCCTAAGTTGAAATGTTTTTCTATTTTTATCAGCAAGATACCTCCTTGATATTTGAGAAATAAGAGATATCAAAATGGCAGAATTTTCGCCAACACCATTAACTTTTTGGAGATCTTTTGGATGAGCTTCAAACACGTTTGATATACTTCCAAAAGTTGAAATTAACCTGTGAGCAATATCATTTGTATCTTTTCTTGGAATACTGAAAAATAAAAGTAATTCTAACACTTGGTGATCTTCAAACCCATCAAGTCCCTGTTCAATAAATCTTCTTTTTAGTCTTTCTCTGTGCCCTTCATGTAGATTGTTAGCCATTTTTATACACTCTCCATAAAATTAAGCCTTTTTTGAAATTTTAATCTTATTATATCATCTCAAATTTGAAGAAAAAATAATCAAAAACTTTGTTTTTGGGTAAAAAATTTATATGAAAAAATTTTTTGATTGCTTCAATTTTACAATAATGTTATAATTAAAATTGGTTTTTGTCTGTTTTATATAATCCAGTTAAAAATTTTTAATCATATTGCTTATTACATTTTGTTTAAACCTGTTATTTCTCTATGTACCTTCAATCTTTGAATCTCAAGTACCTAATTATTTTTCGGAGGTGATTATTCATAATGATAAAAAAAGTTAAGTCTACCATTTATCTATCTGACATAAAAAAATTTGAATCAGGTGAGCATTTTGAAAGTTACAAATTTTTAGGAAGCAAAGTTGTAAACTATAGAGGCAAGGTTGGAACAGTTTTCTGTGTGTGGGCACCAAATGCTAAAAGCGTGTCTGTTGTTGGAAATTTTAATAATTGGTGTGGCGAAAAACACAAAATGATCAGAGTTTATGGGAGTGGCTTTTGGTGGCTGTTTGTAGAAGGTATTGGTGAAGGAGAGCTTTACAAATATGAGATTATTGGCGCTGATGGTAAAAGGGTTTTAAAAGCTGACCCGTATGCAATTTACTCTGAGCTTCGTCCCAACACAGCATCAATTGTCAAAAACATCCCAGACTATGAGTGGCATGACCAGGAATGGATGGAAAAAAGAAAAACAACTCCACCATATGACAAACCCATCAATATCTATGAGGTGCATCTTGCCTCTTGGAAAATGAAAAAAGATGGAAGTATAGAAAAAGCTGGTGAATTTTATAATTACCGTGAGCTTGCTCATATGCTTGTAGATTATTTAAAAGAAATGAATTACAACTACATAGAACTTTTGCCTGTTTTGGAACACCCTCTTGATATGTCATGGGGTTATCAGCCAACAGGATATTTTTCGCTCACATCACGTTATGGCAACATTGAAGATTTTATGTATTTTATTGATTTTATGCACCAAAATGGAATTGGAGTAATTGTTGATTGGGTACCAGCTCATTTTTGCAAAGATGAGCATGGACTTTACAGATTTGATGGAACATTTCTATACGAATATGAAAATGAACTTTTGAGAGAAAACTACACATGGGGAACTGCCACATTTGATTTTTCAAAACCACAAGTGCATAGCTTTCTAATCTCAAGTGCAATGTTTTGGTTTGATGTATATCATATTGACGGAATAAGAGTAGACGCTGTTTCTCACATCATTTACATGAACAACAACCAGAAAAACAGATATGGCGGGCATGAAAATATAGAAGGAATCGAATTTATAAAAAAGCTAAATTGTGCAATATTTTCAAAACATCCAAATGTCCTTATGATTGCCGAAGAGTCAACTGCATTCCCTCTGGTCACATATCCAACATACGACGGAGGGCTTGGCTTTAACTACAAGTGGAACATGGGATGGATGAATGACACATTAAAGTATATGCAAAAACATCCAGATGAGAGAAAACATCATCACAATCTTTTGACATTTTCTATAATGTATGCATTTTCTGAAAACTTTATTCTGCCGTTTTCACACGATGAGGTTGTCCATGGAAAAAAATCTTTGCTTGACAAGATGCCGGGCGATTACAACCAGAAATTTGCAAACTTAAGACTTCTTTATGGCTATATGTACACACATCCGGGCAAAAAGCTCCTTTTCATGGGTGGTGAGTTTGGTCAGTTTATTGAATGGAGATTTTATGCATCACTTGACTGGCTGCTTTTGGACTATCCTATGCACAGAACGCTTCAGCACTATGTCAAAACCTTAAACAGATTCTACTTAGAAAACAAAGCTCTTTGGGAGCTTGATCACAAAATGGATGGTTTTAGATGGATAGATGTTCACAACTGGCAACAGAGCATTATCTCATACCTGAGATTTTCAAAAGACCCTGATGATTTCCTTGTTGTCATTTGCAACTTTGGTCTTGCTTCATATGAAAATTACAAAATAGGTGTGCCAAGAAAGGGTATGTATTTGGAAGTATTTAACAGTGATAAAGCTGAATTTGGTGGTAATAATATAGTAAACACAGAAAAACTTAAAACAATTGATGAAGTATGGCATGGATATAACCAGTGCATAGAATTCAGGCTTCCTGCGCTTTCGTGTTTGATTTTCAAACCAGTTGAATTTTTCAATACTCAAGAAGAAAAGAATAAAAATGACAACAATATTCAGACATAGGGTGGTGATTAAAATGAACGGTCCCAAGCGTGAGATTATAGCAATGATTTTAGCCGGTGGGCAAGGAAGTAGGCTTAAAGAGCTTACCAAAACAAATGCAAAGCCTGCTGTGGAGTTTGGCGGAAAATATCGAATAATTGATTTTACTCTAAGCAACTGTACAAACTCATCTATTGATGTTGTTGGAGTTTTGACTCAATACCAGCCTTTTACACTGCACACCCATATTGGAATTGGAACTGCATGGGATTTAGACCGTACAAAAGGTGGAGTTTATATTCTTCCACCTCATACAAATGACAGTGGTGGAAATTGGTACAAAGGCACTGCAGATGCTATCTACCAAAATATGAACTTTGTGGAGTTGTTCTCACCTGAGTATCTTTTAGTACTTTCTGGCGACCACATCTATATCATGGACTATCAAGAGATGTTCAAATTCCACAAGGAAAAAAAGGCTGATGTGACAATTGCATGCATTGAAGTCCCTATCCAAGAGGCTTCAAGATTTGGCATCATGAATACAAAAGAAGATGGAAGAATATATGAGTTTGAAGAAAAACCAAAACATCCTAAAAATAATCTTGCTTCTATGGGAATATATATTTTCAATTGGGAAAAGCTAAAGAAGTATCTGAAAGAAGATGCAAAAGACGAAGAATCTGCACATGATTTTGGAAAAAATATAATTCCCAAGATGTTAAAAGGAGGTGAAAAATTATTTGCATACAGGTTCAAAGGTTACTGGAAGGACGTGGGAACGGTTGAGTCTTACTGGGAGGCAAACATGGACCTTTTGAATGAAGAGTGTCTTTTGGATATACCAAGTTGCACCTTAGACCTTTATAATGAAGAAACAAAAGTTTATACCTCATCAATTGCATATCCACCACAGTACATAGCCCCTTGTGCAAAGGTCAAAAAGTCGATGGTAGTAGAAGGTTGCAGTATCTGGGGTGAGGTTTATAATTCAGTTTTGTCATACAACGTGTACGTAGGCCAAAATGCCAAAGTTATAAGCTCTGTTTTACTTAGCAGCGCCTCAATCGAAGATGGTGCTATCGTTGAAAATGCAATTGTGTGTTCAGGGGCAAGAGTTACAAAAGGCTGCAAAGTTATTGGAAAACCGGGTAAAATTGCAGTTGTCCCTGAAAACAAAAAGGTAACCTCTGACATCATAATTTCAGAATAATCGAGTGGAGGAGATTAAAATGCTTACAAACTACTTAGGTATTGTGAGCCTTACAGAAAATGAAAACAGACTTAAAAGTCTTACAGCAACAAGACCTTTAGCTTCGATTCCTATATTTGGCAGATATAGAGTTATCGATTTTGTGCTTTCAAATCTTGTCAATGCAGGTGTTACAAATGTAGGAATTCTTGTGCCAACTAAATCAAGGTCGTTGATAGACCATGTTGGAACAGGAAAACCCTGGGATTTGAATCGCAAGGTAGATGGTCTTTACATCTTCAACTATTCCTATGAACCACCTTCCACAAGTGACATAAAACTTTTGAAAAGTAATATGGAATTTTTACTTCGCAGTAAAAAAGAAATGGTAATTTTTGCTTCATCTTATATGATTTGCAATATAGATTTTGAAGACGTAGCAAAATTCCATGAAGAAAGTGGTGCCGAGGTAACAGTTGTATATAAAAAAATAGCAAATGAAGATGAATTTTTTCTTGAGCTTCCTACTTTGATAATTGACCAGAATTCAAATGTAATGGGAGTTGGGAAAAACATAGGAAGACGCACAACTGTTAATATATCTTTGGATATGTTTGTACTCAGCAAAGAATTTTTAATTGATTGTATTTTGACATGTCTTGAAAATGGCAACTGCACAACATTTAGAGACTTTATCTACAAAAATGTCCAGAATATTAACTTAAAAGCTTATGAGTTCAAAGGATATGTAGGATGTATAAATTCTATCTCCTCCTACTTTAAAGTATCAATGGACATGTTAAATGTTGATATCCAGCGTGAACTTTTTTCAAAGCAAAGACCCATTTATACAAAGTCCAATGACTCGCCACCAACAAGGTATTTTTCCACATGTGAAGTTGAAAATTCATTTATATCAAACGGATGTCTTATTGCTGGTAAGGTGAAAAATAGCATAATCTCAAGAGGCGTTATTATAGAAAAAGATACAATTGTTGAAAATAGCATAATATTTTCAAAATGTATTATTAAAAACGGGGCTATTTTGAAAAATGTAATTTTAGACAAGAATGTTGTGATAGATGAAAATGCTACCTTGATTGGACATAACAAAAACCCTCTTGTTATGGAAAAGCAAAGTTTTATAAATTTAAGCCAGTTAAAAGAGGTGAAAAGAATATGAAAGTTCTGTTTGCAGCAGCAGAAGCCTTTCCTTTTGCTAAAAGTGGAGGTCTTGCAGATGTAGCATATTCTCTGCCAAAAGCATTGAGAAAACTTGGGATTGATGTCAGAGTTATTATGCCAAAGTATGCTGATATTAGCCCTGACTTTTCAACAAAGATGAAACATCTCTGTCATTTTACCGTCCCTGTTGGCTGGCGAAATCAGTACTGTGGTATTGAGTACTTGAACCTGGACGGCATACCATTTTATTTTATAGACAACGAATATTATTTCAAAAGACCGGGATATTATGGCTACTTCGATGACGGAGAAAGATTTTCTTTCTTTTCAAGGGCTGTATGTGAAGCTGTATATCATCTTGACTTTGATGTTGACATCATTCATGTTAATGACTGGCACACAAGTATAATCCCAGTTTTACTTAAAGCTCATTATATGCACTCAGAAAAACATCAGAAAATAAAAACAGTTCTCACTATACACAATTTAAAATATCAGGGTATCTTTCCAAAAGAAGTTATGTATGATCTTCTTTCCCTTACTGATGAATACTTTGATGAAAACAAACTCAAGTACTATGATGCAATTTCATTTTTGAAAGGGGGTATAATTTATTCTGATAAGGTAGTTACTGTGAGCAAAACATATGCAAACGAAATTAGAACACTTTCTTACGGTGAAGGACTACATGGACTTTTGTCTGGGATTGGAGAAAAATTAATAGGCATTGTTAACGGAATTGACTATGATGTTTACAATCCTGCAACCGACAAATTTATCTTTGTAAATTATGATTCAAATACATTTGAAAACCGTAAAAAGGAAAACAAGTTTAAACTTCAGCAAATGCTGAACCTTCCAGTTTCTGATGAAATAGTGGTAATTGGTATGGTCTCTCGTCTTATTAAAGAAAAAGGCATTGATTTAATTGAAAGAATTTTAAGTAAAATTTTAACACTCCCTATACAGTTAGTAATTTTAGGTGCTGGTGATTATCACTATGAACAAATGTTCAGACATTATGCTCTTGCATTTCCTTCGAAGGTTTCAGCAAATATATGTTACAGCGAAGAACTTGCACGAAAAATTTATGCCGGCTCTGATATGTACCTTATGCCATCTTTGACAGAGCCATGTGGAATATCACAGCTGATTGCTATGAGGTATGGAAGTGTGCCCATTGTCAGAGAGACAGGTGGACTCAAAGATACAGTAAAACCTTATAATCAGTTTACAGGTGAGGGCTGGGGATTCTCTTTTGCAAACTATGATCCTTCAGAACTTTTTGCTATCATAAAATATGCACTTTCCATATATCCCGACAAAGCTCAGTGGAGGTCTATCGTTCATCAGGCAATGACAAGAGACAATTCTTGGAATGCTTCTGCCTGCGAATATCAAAAGGTTTATGAAAACCTTTTAAACTCATAAATCCAAACTCAGGAGGAAAATTATTTATGATAGGCGGAATTAAAGGACTTTCGAAACAGGAACTTAAAGAAAAGATAAAACAGGATTTTCAGCGAAAGATTATATCCATGTTTGCAATTGACCCGAAAGAAGCAACAACTTATCAGCAATACCTTGCTCTTGGCGAGGTTATAAAGGAATATTCTTTTGAGAGATGGCTTCAGACAAACAAGTACTACAAGCAAAATGATGTCAAACAAGTGTATTACTTTTCAATCGAGTTTTTGCTTGGAAAACTTCTTGTCAACAACCTGATAAACTTGGGAATCCGTGATGTATGCAAAGAAGCTTTAAACGAACTTGGTATAACTCTTGAAGACATCGAAGAGGCAGAAAGGGAACCAGGACTTGGAAATGGTGGGCTTGGAAGGCTTGCTGCATGTTTTTTAGACTCTATGGCATCAATGGGTCTTCCCGGTCATGGGAACGGAATAAGGTATCGATATGGTCTTTTTGAACAAAAGATTCAAAATGGGTATCAAGTAGAAGTGCCCGATAACTGGCTTGCAGAAGAATATGTGTGGGAAGTAAAAAGAAGTGATAGAGCCTGTATTGTAAAGTTTGGTGGAACAGTGCGTTTTGACATTGTTGATGGCAAACTAAAAGCTTTTCATGAAAACTATGAACCCGTTTGGGCAATACCTTATGATATCCCTATAATTGGATATGGTTGTAATACAGTCAATACTTTAAGACTCTGGAGTGCAGAACCGTTTGAAAATGTATTTGATTTTGCATCATTTTCAAGAGGTGACTATATCAAAGCGGTGGAATACAGGTATATGGTGCAGTCAATTACACAGGTTTTATATCCAGACGACACAAACGAGCAAAACAGGATTTTGAGGCTCAAACAGGAATACTTTTTTGTATCAGCAGGAGTTCAGAGTATAATAAGGACATTCAAAAAACGTGGAAAGCCAATTTATGAACTTCCAAATTATGTAATGATTCAAATTAATGACACCCACCCGGCACTTGTTATACCAGAACTTATGAGAATATTGATTGATGAAGAAGGTCTTCCATGGGAAGATGCATGGGATATAACAACGAAAACTGTTGCTTACACTAATCATACCATAATGGTAGAAGCACTTGAAAAGTGGCCAATTGATATGGTAAAAACTCTTCTTCCAAGGATATATACAATTATTGAAGAAATAAATAGAAGATTTTGTGGCGAGATGCTTGAAAAAACAAACGGTGATTGGCAAAATGTCTGTAATATTGCTATCATACATGACGGTCAAATAAACATGGCACACTTGGCTGTTATTGGTAGTAGCTCTGTAAACGGGGTTTCTAAGCTTCACACAGAGATTTTGAAGAATGAAGTACTAAAATGTTTTTATACACTTTATCCCGAAAAGTTTAACAGCAAGACAAATGGTATTACCCACAGAAGATGGCTTGTTGAAGCAAACCCGGACTTAGCAAGGCTTATCTCGGAAACATTGCAGACAGACAGGTGGATAAAAGAACCAATGCTTATGCTCAGATTCAAAGATTTTGCAGAAGATAAGCTCACACAGGAACTTGCTGCTAACATTAAATTTAACAACAAAGTGAAGCTTGCAAAGTATATAAAAGAAAAATACAACATTGTGGTTGACCCGCGCTCAATATTTGATGTGCAGGCAAAAAGGCTTCATGCTTACAAACGCCAACTTCTGAACGCTCTTCATATTTTGCATCTTTACAATATGCTAAAAGAAAATCCCGGCTTGGATATTTATCCGCGAACCTTTATCTTTGCAGCAAAGGCAGCACCAGGTTATATACTTGCAAAAAAAATTATAAAACTCATTAACTCAATCGCAGACAAAGTCAATAAAGACCCAGATGTAAAAGACAAGCTCAAAGTTGTGTTTCTTGAAAACTATTGCGTATCTTTAGCTGAAAAGATTATCCCTGCAGCTGATGTCTCAGAACAAATATCAACCGCCTCAAAAGAAGCATCTGGTACAGGGAACATGAAGTTTATGATGAACGGTGCAATTACCATTGGAACATTGGACGGTGCAAATGTGGAGATAAAAGAGGCTGTTGGTGATGAGAACATTATAATATTTGGTCTTCGTGCTGAGGAGGTTTTAGATTATTATAAAAATGGAGGGTATAGTGCAACTCAGCTTTATCAAAAGGATTTGAGAATCCGAAAAATTATTGACCAGCTGATTGGAAACTTTTTTGATGTGCCGCCTGGTGAGTTTATGGATATTTATAATCACTTGATAACATACAATGATGAATATTTTGTATTGAAAGATTTTGACTCTTATCATGAGGCTCAAATGAAGATTGATAAGATTTATAGAGATACAAAACGCTGGCGAAAAATGATGATAATCAACATAGGAGCATCTGGAATTTTTTCAAGTGACAACACCATTCAAAAGTATGCTGATGAAATTTGGCATATAAAAAGGGTTGAAATCCCAGACTAAACTTGCATAAAAAACTTAAAAAGGCAGGCAAAGATTCAAAGTTCTAGTGAGCCTGCCTTTTTTGTTTATTTAAAACTCTATTGCTTTTAAAAACGCATTGGCTATAATCATATGGCCTGTGAGATTTGGATGGATTCTGTCAAGCGCAAGTGCATATGAATGATAATGTTTTAAGAAATTATCAAACTCTTCCTGAACATCTACGAATATAGCACCGTGTTTTTGAGCTATTTCTTTCATTGCAAACCTGTACTCATCAATCTTTTTCCTCATTGCATCCTCTTTGTTGTCCTCTATAATAAATGGTGACATCAAAACAAGTCCTTTTAAGTTTGGCTTTGTAAGATTTATAAGCTCATCCAAGGTAGATTTGTACTCATCTAAATACACATGGCACTCTGGAATAAGTGGATTGTCAAACTGTCTCCAAACATCATTTATACCTATCATGATAGAAAGCCAGTCAGGTTTTAAATCTAAAACATCTGTCTGCCAACGCGCTTTGAGATGCCTTACTGTATCTCCTCCAACACCCATATTGATAACTCTTATTCTGCTTTCTGGGTACTTTGTAAGAATCTGTGCTTGTACAATAGAAACATATCCGTTGCCAAGGTTATTCCAGTGAAGACCTTCTCCAACAGGTCTTGCTCTGCCACAGTCTGTAATTGAATCACCTATGAAAAGAAGTTTGCTCCCATTTTCAATCTTCATTTTTAACTCCCCCAACTATTAAACTATAATCTTTATGTTCTACAGCTGCTTTGCTAAAAGAGCTGCCCCAATTATACCTGCATCATTTCCCAAAACGGCAGGAATAATTTTGGGCATTGGAACCTGTTTGCAGTAGAATTTTTCATACACAAGCTTTCTCACAGGTTCTAAAAGATACTCACCTTCTTTGCTAACTCCACCGCCTATACATATAACCTCTGGTTCAAATATATTGCAGATGTTTGCAAGACCTTCAGCAAGGTATTTTACATATTTATCAACAATTTCTGCACCAATGCTGTCTCCCATCCGCTTTGCATCAAAAGCTGTTTTTGCATCAATTTTAGAAATATCCCCATTTACAAGTTTCATAATAGTACCATTTATATTCCTTGCTGCAGCCTCTCTTGTCATGCGAATAAGAGCTGTTGCAGATGCATACGCTTCCCAGCAGCCTTTTCTTCCACATGTGCATTGCTCGCCATCAACACAAATTACCATGTGTCCAAGCTCAGCACCTGCATGGTGCGAACCTGTGTAAATTCTGCCATCAATTATAATTCCACCGCCAATTCCTGTTCCAAGTGTAATTGTTACAGAAATCCTTGCTCCTTTTGCACCGCCTGCAACATATTCTCCATAAGCAGCACAGTTTGCATCATTTTCTATGTTTACAGGCTTTGGAATGTATTTTTGTATCTCATCTCTCATTGGAACATTTAAAAAAGCAATGTTGTTGCTGTAAAGAATCATTCCCTTTTCATTGTCAGGTGCACCCGGGCTTCCAATACCAACCGAGTGAATGTCATCCAGAGAAAGCCCACACTCTTTTACAAGATTTAAACTTAGCTCTGCCATGTCTTTCATAATCTCTGTGTAGTGCCTATGTGCCCCTGTTGGAACAGATCCCTTTTTTATGATTTTTCCTTCCTCATCAACAATTCCTGCTGCAATGTTTGTTCCTCCAAGGTCAATTCCTATGTAATACACCTTCTCTCTCCTTTCCAATCCCTAAGATTTTGATTTTATTATATCAACAAAAAGGGATTAAGTAAAATAGACTTTTTAGTTTCAATTTTTATATATTTTGCATAATAAGTTTGCATAAAAATTAAATATTTTTGTTAGTTACATGAATTGTTTTTTTTTTTTGATATTATGAAAACAAAGAAATTTATTACATAAAAGTGGGGTGAATGAAAATAGAAAAGTGGCTACCATTAGGAAGCGTTGTTATTCTTAAAAATGGTAGTAAACCTTTAATGATTTTTGGTAGAAAACAAATTAATGTAAAAACCCAAAAGGAATTTGATTATGTAGGATGCCTATGGCCTGAAGGTAATATAGCATCCGACTTTAATTTCTTTTTTAATAATGAAGATATTGAAAAAATTTTATTTAGAGGTTTTGAAAATGAAGTTGAAATTGAATTTAGAAAAATGTTAAAATAAGGGAGGATGGTTAATATGCATGCAGTTTATGCTTATGCAGGTTCCTCTAAAAATAATCAAACTATCACTTTTCCATTAAGTGTAAGTGGTGGTGGAAAATCTGGTGCGATAAATTACAATGCATCTGGAAGTGTACTTAAAACTGAAACAAAATTATCTGCTCAAGCAAATACCCAAAAAATTGGTGTAGAAGCAAAAGCAGGAGCCACATTAGTTGAAGCAAAGGCTTCAGTAGGAGTTGGACCTGTTTCTTGGAACACTGCACTTGCTCAGGGCAAAGCTGAAATTGGTGGAAAAGCAGAAATAAATTTTAAAGATGCTAATTTTGGTTTTAATGGAAAAGTCGGAGCATATTTAATTGATTGGAAAAACACCATTGGAGTCAAAATTGGCGGAGTTTCTGTAGAAGTAGGCGGTTCTTTAAATGCTGGTAGAGGTGGAGAGTTTAAAGTCGAGGCTGGTAAAAATGGAATTAAGTTTAAATTAGGTGGAACTCTTGGGATAGGTGGTGCCGCAATAATAGATATTAGATGGTAATTTAAATAATTTGTAAAATCACTTTATAAAGGAAGAGATACTATGAAATTAATTAGCAAGATATTCGAGTCTTTTTTTAAATATTTTGCTTTAGTTCCAGCTTTTATTGGTTTTATCGGGGGTACTATTCTTTCCATTATTAATAAATCAATTGGTGGTCTACTATTAATGTTAAGCGTTTTAGTTATCTATTTGTTTTTACCCGAATTAGCATTGCTTATTGGAAGACAGGGATTTGAGGAAGTATGGAAACAATTTGGTATTCAAGCAAAACCTGACTTTTTAAGATCTTGGAGACTAACTAGAATAGCGTTATTAATTTCTTCTTGTACAGCAGCATTAATTTTCATCCTGAAAACAATCGAAACTAAAAACTTCTTCTACCTTTTTGGTATCCCAATTAGTGGTTTGTTGTTTTATCTGGTGTTGATAGCAGATAAATTAATCCACAAATTAATATCTAAAAACCTGCAAAATAAAAATCTCGAGGGGACTGAGAAATTTGAGAAACCAAAAGCTTTCTAAAAGTTCTATAGTAAAACTGTTGAGAATATTTGTATGGACAACACAAATTCTATTATTAATCTTTGGAATATATTTTTCAATAACATCGAAGAATATGTTATTTATTGAAATATTTTTAATTGTTAGTATAAGCGGTATTTTATTTTTTGAATCCATTGTCAAAAATTTTACTACAAATATCCCTGTTAAACTTAAAATGTGGAATATGTCCAAAATATCATGGTTTATAGCCTGCGCTATCATAGCAGTGGTATTAGTAAACTATAAACCCAAAATCTTGTTGGCTTATATTCTGTTAGCAATAACCATAATAATTTTATCAATAGCAGCAGTCCTCATAATTGATATAAAAATAAAAAGTCGAAATATGAAAAAGAGCTAATCAGTGTGTGAAAAAACACATCTGATTAGCTCTCTTTGTTTTTAAAGTAAAGTTCTCATCTTTACCTTCTCACAGCAATCTTATACTCTTTCCTAAACTTAAACTCTTCCTGCTTGCCTTTGTTCCAGCACTGGACAGGTCTGTAGTATCCAACAACTCTTGAGTAAACCTCACATTCCTTGCCACATGTTGGACAGCTAAAGTGTTCACCTGCAACATATCCGTGGTCTGGGCATACAGAGAAAGTCGGTGTTATTGTGTAGTATGGGATTCTATAATTGTACGCAATCTTTTTGACTATCTCTTTGCAAACCTCAATATCATCAATCTTCTCACCAACAAAGCCGTGCAAAACAGTTCCGCCTGTGTAGCGAATCTGAAGCTCTTCTTGATGGTCCAAAGCTGTAAATATATCATCTGTATAATCAACAGGGAGCTGGGTTGAGTTTGTGTAAAATGGCTCGTCCTTGCCTGATGTAATTATGTCCGGGAACATTTGCTTATCTTTTCTTGCAAGCCTGTATGATGTTCCTTCTGCAGGTGTTGCCTCAAGATTGTAAAGAATACCTGTTTCTTCTTGGTACTTTCTTATTCTTTCTCTCATAAAGTCAAGCACTTTTATAGCAAACTCTCTTCCCTCTTTTGTATCAATACCAACGCCCATGAAATTCAACAGGCTTTCGTGCATTCCAACAATTCCAATTGTATTGAAGTGATTCTTCCAATACTCACCATAGCGTGCATAGATGTCGCGCAGGTAAAATCTTGAATACGGATAAAGTCCTTTTTTGGTAAGATCTTCTAATACCTCTCTTTTTATCTCAAGGCTTGTCTTTGCAATGTCCATGAGCCTTGCTAATCTTTCAAAATATTCATCTTCGGACTTTGACAGGTACCCTATTCTTGGCAGGTTAATTGTAACAACACCAATTGAACCCGTCAGCGGATTTGCACCAAAAAGCCCACCGCCACGTTTTCTGAGCTCGCGATTATCCAATCTTAACCTACAACACATACTTCTGGCATCTTCGGGTTTCATATCCGAATTTACAAAGTTGCTGAAGTAAGGGAGACCATACTTTGCTGTCATCTCCATTATCTTGTTTACAACCGGGCTGTTCCAGTCGAAGTCCTTTGTGATGTTGTATGTGGGTATTGGGAATGAGAATATTCTTCCCTTTGCGTCCCCTTCCATCATGACCTCAGCAAATGCCATGTTGAACATATCCATCTCGCGCTGAAACTCTTTGTAGGTTCTGTCCATTATTTTGCCGCCAATGATAACAGGCTCATCTTTCAAGGTGGAAGGAGGTACCAAGTCCAAGGTTATATTCGTAAACGGACTCTGAAACCCCACCCTTGTTGGCACATTTGTATTGAACACAAACTCTTGCAGAGCCTGTTTTACATCAGAGTATGTGAGCTTGTCGTAGTATATAAAAGGTGCAAGGTATGTATCAAAGTTTGAAAATGCCTGTGCACCTGCTGCCTCACCTTGGAGTGTATAGAAGAAATTGACAATCTGGCCAAGAGCACTTCTAAAATGTTTTGCCGGCTTTGATGCAACCTTTCCTTCAACTCCAGTAAAACCATTTAAAAGAAGGTCTCTCAAATCCCAGCCACAGCAGTATACTCCAAGCACACCTAAATCATGAAGATGAAAATCGCCGTTTATATGCGCCTCTGCAACCTCTTTTGGGTATATCTTGTTTAGCCAGTACTTTGAAATAACTGCTGTTGATATATGGTTGTTAAGTCCCTGAAGTGAATAGCTCATGTTGCTGTTTTCATTTACTCTCCAGTCCATCTTTCCGATGTACTGGTCAACTGTGTTTTCAATGTCCAAAAAGAGATTTTTGAACTCTCTCATATCCTGATGCTGTTTTCTGTAGAGAATGTAAGCTTTTGCTGTCTTTGCATGACCGTTTTCAATTAAAACCTTTTCCACTATATCCTGAATATCCTCTACATGCGGAATTGAATAGCCGAATTTTTGTTCTAAGATTTCAATAACTTGGTCTGTGAGCTTTTCAGCAATTGAGTAGTCAGAACCACCAACGGCCTTTGCAGCCTTAAAGATTGCATTTTCTATTTTCTTTCTGTCAAAGTCAACTATTGTCCCATCCCTTTTCATAACCTTTGTAATCATCGGTATCTTTCTCCCTTCAATTGCTTTTTCAGAATTTAAAAGTTTCTAAAAACTCAAAAGTCTTTTGATGAATCAATAACCACTATATATTGTGTCGTTATTTTTCGTCTAGCACAATATATTATATTCCAACCTCATTTCCAAATCAATGGGGAACAAAAAATTTTTTAAAACACAAAAGGCAGGCATATTTTAAAAAATTGGTGCCCGCCTTTTACTCAAGCTATTTCAATTGCATTTTTAGGACATATTACTGCGCAGCTTTCGCATCTTATACAGTTTACACTTTCAATGTTTCCATTTTCTTTGAAATAACAAACTTCTACTTCCATCGGACAATTTTTGTTGCAAAGCTTGCAACTGACACATTTTTGGGCATCTATCTTGAGCGTCCCTCTTTTTTTGCCCACAACTCCGCTGACTGTCCCCATCGGACATAAAACACACCATGTTCTTGCTCTAAACAAAATTCCCAAAATTATTCCAATCAAAGTTGTAACCCATAAAAGCATCACAACACCTTTTCCGAACCTCTCCAAATCTCCCCAACTCAATAAAGCATTCGCACTCATCATCACAACAAAAAATGTAAGCATAAATGCTTTTGCAACCTTTGATTTTAAAACTGAAGGAATATTTTTATTGAAGCTTGCCTTTGCAACAAACTCATCTAAAAACGCTCCTCTCGGACAAAACCTGTAGCACCAGTACCTTCCTTTATACAAGCTTAGCAAAACGCTACCTATCATACACACAAATGCAAACAAACCTACTTTCGGATAAAAAAGTCCGCCTATTAAAACTCCAAAAAATACAAAAGTCAAAAATATCTTTGCAATGTGACTTTTGTCCATCTTCAATCTTTTTTCATTTTTTCTTTCCAGAACTTCCATGTCAGATACCCCCTTACCTTTTTCTTTTGTATCATGTGGAATTCAGATATTCTTTATACCATGGGTAGGTATTGTATGTCAATTAGAAAGCCTTTATGAAATTTGCTAATAAATGTGAAAAATAAATTTTCTAAATTGCACAATCAGTTTAGTTTTGCTGTAAATTTCGAAACTAAATTACCCTTTCATAAATCTGATGTTTTATGTTAAAATATCACTAAATCTATTTTTGACCTTATCGATTTGGATCAGCAATAAAATTGTGAATAATAACAATATCAGAATACCATAAAACAATGCTATACCAAATTTTGAAGGAGGGATTTTGGTGGAAAGTTTTATTCAAAACATGTTCGCAGAAAGAATTGGCGGTAACAAGTTTGGTAAAGAAACAGTACTCTACAAGTTTGAAAAAATTAAAAGAGCAAAGGCAAAAGCAAAAGAGCTTCACCCTGACATGGAACTCATTGATATGGGTGTCGGTGAACCTGATGAAAAAGCTGACATGGGTATAATTGGAACACTTGCCTATGAAGCAGGAAAAGATGAAAACAGAGGATATGCTGACAATGGAATTTATGAATTTAAGGTAGCAGCCGCAAAGTATTTAGAAAGAGTTTACGGTGTCAAGGGAATTAACCCGGATACTGAAGTAAACCATGCAATTGGTTCAAAGTCAGCATTAGCACTTTTGCCCTATGCATTTATAAACCCTGGTGATGTAACAATAATGACTGTGCCAGGTTATCCTGTTTTGGGAACAATCACAAAATGGCTTGGTGGTGAGGTGTACAACGTCCCGCTTTTGAAAGAAAACAATTTTTTACCAGATTTGTCGTCAATCCCGGCCGACATAAGAAAAAGGGCAAAACTTATGTATTTGAACTATCCTAATAATCCATGCGGTGCTGTTGCAACAAAAGAGTTTTTTGAAGAGGTGGTAAAATTCGCAAGCGAAAATAATATCATAGTTGTGCACGATGCAGCATATGCAGCTTTGGTGTTTGACGGTTACAAGCCACTATCCTTCTTGTCGGTTGAAGGGGCAAAAGAAGTTGGTGTTGAGATTCATTCTTTATCTAAAGCGTACAATATGACCGGCTGGCGACTTGCATTTGTTGCAGGAAATGAGCTTGTTGTAAAGGCCTTTGCAGCTGTCAAAGACAACAACGATTCTGGTCAGTTCAAGGCTATACAAAAAGCAGGAATTTATGCACTGGAGCATCCTGAGATCACTGAGAAAATCAATGAAAAATATTCACGCCGTCATGACCTTCTTGTGAAAACATTAAGAGAGCTTGGCTTTGACGCTCAAAAGCCAAAGGGGTCTTTCTATTTGTATGTTGAGATTCCAAAGGGAATTAAGAATGGCCGAAGGTTTGAGACAGCTGAAGAGTTTTCAGAATACTTAATCACAGAAAAGTGCATCTCAACAGTTCCATGGGATGACGCAGGACATTTTGTAAGATTTTCTGTTACATTTGAAGCAAAGACACCTGAGGACGAAATAAGAGTTATGGAAGAGCTCAAGAAAAGACTTTCTGATGTGGAATTTGAATTTTAGGAGGTTTTTTTTGATGATTGTTACAACAACTCCCTCTATTGAGGGCAAAAAATTGTGGAATACAAAGGAATTGTGAGCAGTGAAGTAATTGTTGGTGTTAATCTGGTAAAAGATTTTTTTGCATCAATCACAGACATATTTGGCGGAAGGTCTGGAACATACGAAAATGAACTTATAAGGGCAAGAGAAGAAGCTTTGCAAGAACTTCAAAACAGAGCAGCTTTAATTGGTGCAAATGCAGTTGTTGGAATTGATATAGACTATGAAGTTTTGGGCGCCAATGGAAGTATGTTGATGGTTTCAGTTACAGGAACTGCAGTTGTTGTGGAATAAACTCTTTAATAGGTGAGAGAAAATGAAAGACAAACTTTTAGTTGTTGACATTGGCAATACCAATATTGTGTTTGGTGTTTATAAAGGAAAAGATTTGATAGCAAGTTACAGGATGAAAACAGACAAAGAGAAAGCTGCAGATGAGTTTGGAATACTTATGACACAAATGCTCTTTTACAATGGTATAAATCCTGCTGAAATAATGGATGTTATTATTTCTTCTGTTGTACCACCAATTATGTATTCGTTTGAAAGAGCAATACAAAAGTATTTTGGCACAAACCCTATGGTGGTAGGTCCCGGCATTAAAACAGGCCTTAATATAAAAACTGAAAACCCGAAAGAGGTTGGCTCAGACAGAATTGTCAACGCTGTTGCAGCAAATGAACTTTATGGAGGTCCTGCAGTAATAATTGATTTTGGAACAGCAACAACCTTCTGTGCACTCTCAAGAAAATCAGAATATTTGGGTGGTGCGATTGCTCCCGGTATTAAAATTTCTGCAGAGGCTCTTTTTTCTCATGCAAGTAGACTTCACAGAATAGAACTTCAAAAGCCACCAAGCGTAATTGGCAAAAACACTGTACATGCCATGCAGTCTGGTATCCTCTATGGTTATGTTGGTCTTGTGGATTACATGGTAAACAGGATAAAAGAAGAGATGGATGAAGCAAACGCAAAGGTCATTGCAACAGGTGGTCTTGCAAGGCTTATTGCTGAGGAGTCAAAGACAATTCAGATTGTAAATCCTACTCTGACATTAGAAGGACTCAGGATAATATACTATAAAAATAAACAGATGTCAGTTTAAAAAATGCTAAAATAAACATGGGGCAATAAAACCTCAAAAAAACAGCAGGTTTTGTTGCCCCTTCTTTTTATATCTGTTTTTCAAGCCACCTGACAAAATCATAGTGAAATTCTTTTTCTGCAATAACTTCATGAAGCTTGTTTGTAAATGCTTTCTCAGACCAGCTCTTTTTACCATTATAATACCTGTTGCATGTTTTCCAATATCTGTAGGGAAAAAGCAGGATTATATAGACAAGTTCAAGCTCGTCTTTGCTCAGTGGCGATACATTTGAGTACCAGTTCAAGATGCTCTCACCTGTTTTTATATCCCAGTGAATCCTTTTTAATACCTTTTGCATAAAGCTTGTGAGGTCAACTATTCGAAGGTCATAGGTAAGATAATCAAAGTCTATAATATATACATCACCATCGTGAGTGTAGAGAATATTGTGGTAAGAGTAGTCTCGGTGAATAAAACCTCTTTTTTCTCTTGCCTCATCACAAAGTATTAAATAATTTGAATTTTTAAGTTTTTCAAGTGCTTCCTTTGCAAGGTCAAAATAATATGAGTATGTAAAAAGATATTCATAATCAAACATACTTCTTTTTCTATCTGCCATCTTTCTCATGCGCAAAAATTCGTTGCAGCGCTTTTCAAACTTAGTCAGAAGCTTTCCCAAATCATCTCTAACCCTTGCACCCTCAGGGACATTTGTATAACCTATTGATGCTTCGTGCATCATAGCAAGTTTTTCTGTCGCAGCTTTTAGTTCTATTGGATTTTCAAGTTCACATTCTCTTGCGTCAATCCAGTCTGTGAGGACATAAATCTCATCGTTTAACATTACATAAGGTAGACCTTCTTTGCTCAAGTTAAACCTGTCAATGTCTATAAACCCTCTTGAAACAAGGTGTTCTTTGCCCCCGTGAATAAACAAAAGCGTTTCCACCGAATAGTCTACTCTTTTAAAACATTTAAGACCACTGTCGGTGGAGAGAACTAAAATGTCACGGATAGGCATAAAATAAAAAACCTCTATATCAAAAAATTGAGTTATCTCCTCTCTCAGAGCAATCATAACAAAAAACACCTCCCATTAAAAACTATATGAGCAAACACCTTTTTTAATGCAGGGAGGCTAAAATTTTGTACTTGTACTGGTCTTTTTCACATATCTTTTTAATTTTCTCTTCAAATCCTTCAGATGCCCAGTCCAAATCTCTAAACCTAATAATTTTTTTGAGAAGAGAAAAATACTCATATGGCAGAAGTATCATAGCTAAGACTAACCATTTTTTGTAATTGTCATATGAGGTAACATAAAATTTGCTTATGCAATCTTCAAAATCAAAATTTTTATCTATTTTGAGCAGGCTTTTCACAAACGTGGCTATGTCCTTTTCACGGACATTTAGTTCTAAATCAAACATATTGGCAAGTCTTAATTTATCGTAACATTTGTGGATGTTGTAAATACCAAGTTTGCCATGTATGAACCTATTTTCCTGCATGCTGCGCGATATCACCTCAAGATATCTGTCATCTTCTAAAATTTCTAATGCTTTTTTTACATATTCAATGTTTGTGTCAATTGTGCTTAAAATAATATTCCTAAGCCTTTCATTCTTTATTAGCTGAGGATTTTCTTTTAGCTTGGTAAACATCGAATACATATTTCGTGCAGCAATCCTATCTTTTCCATATTGAACCTTGTATCGTGCACCTACAGCCGATTTTAAGTTGATAGATGCTGAATGAAAAGCATTTATAAACTCTACTAAATTTGCCAGTTGCTTTTCAGAAAATTCGACAGGCTCTTTCTTAAAATGTTCTATGAGCACATATGTGTTTCTGTTAAATATCAGGTAAGGACAACCATCTTTTGTGGGAACAATCTTCTCAAAATTAACAAATTTGTTGTCTTTCAAATGCTGATGACAGTGAAATATAAAGACAATTTCTGCTGGCGACATTTTGGTCTTTTTCAAAAGGTATTCTGACCTGATGGTCTTGACCAACAGCCCATCTTTGCTCTGTTTGAGAGTTTTTATGTCAAAGCCATAGTGAAGCTTAATTATATTCTTCAATGCCATTTAAAAATCCCTCCTGCAATCTTCTTTATAATCATCTCCTTCCCTACTTGTATTCTTTCTGCTCCTTTTAGTCTTTTGAGAAAGTACTCTTCTGTCCACGGCTGTTTTTCGAAATAGTACTGAAGTCCTACCTGCCAAATCTCCTGGGGGAAATACATCAAAATCCAAAATGTCTGCAACCAGAATTTCTTTATAATATTTTTATCATCCAGACATTTTAAATAAATCCGAAATACATTGATGTCCCAATCATTTGTTTTCAACACTCTCACGCCAAGGTTCACAAACTCATGCACGTCATAGTCTACCATCGCATAATCGAAATCTATGAGATACACCCCTGTCTCAGAAAATATAAAATTGTGATGAGCAGGGTCATGATGAATTAATACTCTTTGATTTTCTTTTTTGAAGTGCTCTTCTACCTTTTTCATCATATATATGCTTTCCACAAACCTGCCTTCAAATCTGCTTAGAACCTTCAAGAACATTTCATCAAAATAGCCAAGATTATCTTTTTGATGTATAATATTCTTCATCTGTATAACTTGTGAATACTTTCTCCGAAATACTTCCTGATAAGATGGATAAGAACTGTCTTCCATTTTTTCAGCAAAAGAAAGTGAAGCTTTATGAAGGTGATGCAAGACTGAAACTGCCACTTTTAAGTCAAAAACATTTCTAAAATCTGCACTCCTGCCATCTATCCACTTACATAGAAGATAAACCCTTTTGGGCCCATCTAAAAAATAAAAGCCACCATCAACGGTCTTTTGGAAATCAATCAGGTGGCTTTTGAAACTTGTATTTTTCAGATGTGAAAAAATCTTGAGAATAAAATCAACATGCTCTTTGTCAACTCTACTGACCTTCAAAAAATATTCTTTGTCATCCTTTGTCTTTATAAAATAGGCATTGGATTTTATCTGTTTTATTCTTTCTATCCTTATAGAATAATTATCTTCAACTAATTTCAGTTCAAGTGTCCTCATGAAAATCTATTTTTTTTAAAGCTCAATTTCATTATATGGTAAACCTGTATTGAGTGTTAATCAAAAAGAATGGTAAACTTTTCTGCAAATTTGAACGGATGGTAAGACATCTTTGCCTTTCTTATCCCCTCCTTCCCCAAATCTTCTTCACGGTTGACGAATTCAAAATCCTGCCAGAACTCTGCTAAAAATTTTTGGTTAACAAAAGCATAAAGTCCTTCAATATCCGGGTCTGCTTTTTCTATATGTATGACCACTGTATTTTTATTTAAAGGCTCCCCAAATGTGAAGGCTTTTATTCTGCCATCAATAAAAATTACCATACCTTCATAAGAAAGTTTATCAAAATTTTTTATCGCCCTTTCTATAGCCATTTTCTCAAATGTAAGTCCTATATCCTCCTTCCCATTTCTCTTTTCGTACCATTCACATTCAAAGTCCCAGCAAAGCTTTACAATTTCCTCATCTATTTTTTTCCACTCATATCTGTCTGAATAGAGTCTTAAAAACTTGTTAATATGATTTTTTTTGGGATGATATTTTTTTCCCTTTAGCTGAACCAAATCTTCAACCCTGTAAACATAGTCAGAAATGTCTCTTTCAAAAATACTTTCAAACTTCAATCCACACTCAGAAAGCATATCTACTGTCTTTTTAGAGGCTCTTTTTATAATGAAACTATATCCCTCAGATTCAAAATATTTTCTGGCTTTTTCAATAACAATAGGAAGTTTGTTTAAATCTATTCCAACAGGTCCATGTAAAAAAGGTGGCTGGTTGTACGGCTTTGCCATGATGAGCAAGAATCCATCTTCTTCGGTAAAATGAATATCATAAAAGGGATCCCAAATAAAAAGGTTTGTAAATGTCAGGTCAGCAATCTCAGGCTCAAAAATGGCAAAGTATTCGTCAAATATATGCTTGTTTGAAATATCTATTTTGAAAAATTTCATTCCTTCTACCCCCATATCGATACAAAAGTTTTGAATAAAGCACAAATAAAATATATAATATCATATAGAGTACCTTCGTAATTTTGAATAATAAAGGATGGTTAGGATGGTTACATACGCTGTGCTATATTCCTTATACTTCCTTAAGGTATTTTTTCTGGTAAGTTTAATTCTGAGTTTGTTTGGTATATGTTATAGCACCAAAAAAATTCTTGTAGTAAGTTTTATCCAGGCTTTCTGGGATACCATTGTCTTTAACAACCATATCAATCTTATGCTGGGACTTTTGCTTATGACACTGTGCTTGATACTTTTATATATCATGTACCTAAAGCTTCTACCCTTATATGGTATCATTTTAGGACTTATTTCGCAATCCTTGTGTCTCACTTTGAAGTTCGGGGGTTATTCAATTATAAGCACGCTCATAAGCAATCTTTCTTTCACACCCTCTGTATTTGTATGTGATGTAACCACGCTTGTAATTGAAATAACCATCATGAGTATCTTACTTACAGTGATAAAAAGCAAAAATTACTTAGTATTTGAAATTTGCAAAATACTGCCTACACAATCTGAAAAAGGGAATGAGGTCAACTATGAAGAAAAATGACCATATAAAGCTTTTGATATCAATGCTCTTTTTGCTTGCCCTTATTATGTTTTTGCTCATCTATTCGATATACTTTATAAACACAGAATTCATAAAACATCAAAAGATACCTCAGTGGCAAAGGACGCTTGTTATATATTCTTTTACTCTGCTTGCAATCTTAAACTTATATACTGTCAAAAACCTTTTTTCAGCACTAAGTATACTAAAGACAACGCAAGTTTATAAAGACAATATAAAATCATTGGACAATTTTATAAACATCTTAAGAGCCCAGAGACATGAGTTTAACAACCACCTTCAAATTATATGGGGACTTATTTGTGTTGAAAAATACAACGACGCTGTACGTTATATTGAGCAAATCAGCGAAAACCTCAAAAATACATCAAAATTTTACGGGCTTGGGTGTGCAGAACTTTCTGCTTTAATATTTGCAAAAAGTGCTTTGGCTGAGAAGTACGATATAAATTTTGAATTCCATTACAGTATAGATTTTAGCAACCTCAAGTTTGATTCTATGGATCTTATAAACATCTGCGGAAACTTAATTGATAATGCACTTTACTACGCCAAATCTTCATTTTCAAAATATGTCGGACTTAATATAGAAGATGAAGGTAATCAAATTGAAATCACGGTAACAAATTCGGGGTCATATATAGACAAATGTAAAAAGGATAAAATATTTGAACTCGGATACTCCACAAAAAATTCAAGCGGTCTGGGTCTTTTCATTGTAAAATCAACAGTAGAGAAATATAAAGGTAAAATTGATGTTTTTTCGGAATACAGAGCTCTTGACAAAATGGAAGAAGGATATACAACCTTTAGAGTAATCCTGCCAAAAAAAATATAACCTCTTCAGCTTTTCACTTGAAGAGGTTATATTTTTATTTCAACTAATTTATCTTTCATTTCCTGGCGGAGAAGGAGGGACTCGAACCCTCGCGCCGGTTTTACCCGACCTACGCCCTTAGCAGGGGCGCCTCTTCACCACTTGAGTACTTCTCCGCACCCTTTAAATGGCACATTAATTATTATACCCAAACCTTTTGCGCTTGTCAAGGTTGGACAATCACTTTTAGTTGATTCTCAAACTTTTTTGAAAGTGCCTCTGGCAACTGAGCAAGTGAAATTTTGTGTGTGACAACATGTTTTAAGTTTATCTTTCCTTGTTGCAAAAGTTCAATTGCAAGTTTTTGAGTAAACGGATTTACAAACGACCAAAAAATTTGTGCTTCTTTTCTGAACATCTCAAACGGACAAATTTCAGTAGCAACAAGCGGTGACGGTACAGAAAACACCAAAACTCTGCCACCTTTCCCTATCTTTTCAAATGCCATTTCGATGCTTTCTTTTGTCCCTGCACACTCTATTACCACATCAAAGCTTCCTTCTTTACAATCTTCATCAACAATATCTTTAACTCCATAATTTTTAGCAACATTTTTTCTAAAATCATCTACTTCATAGCCAAAGATATTGTCAACCCCATACATTTTTACAAGCTCAAGCATTATAAGACCAATCGGACCAAAGCCTATTATCAAAACCTTATCGGTGGGAAAAATCTTTATTCTATCAAGACCATGAAGACAGCAAGCCAGAGGCTCTGCCAGTGCTGCCTCAGCAAAATCTATGTTCTCAAATCTTATCGCCTGTTTTTCTGGCACAGCGGCATACTGGGCAAACCCACCGTTTATGTTCACACCAAGCGCTGTTAAGTTTTCGCAAAGCTGAGGCCTTCCACTTCTACAAAACTTGCACACTCCACAATAGATGTTAGGGTCAATGCTCACCTTGTCTCCTACATTGAAAAGCTTAGATTTTGTCTCAACAACAGTGCCACAAAATTCGTGTCCCAATATTATCGGCGGTGTGACTTTTGCAGACCCTTCTTCGCCATTGAATATATGCACATCTGTACCGCAAATGCCACATGCCTCAACCTTGACTAATATCTCTCCCTCTTTTATTGTGGGCAAGCTAACATCTTCTACTTTTAAGCTTCTCTTACCATAAAATATGGCTGCTTTCATTGTCTTTTTTAAACCCTCTTTGATAAAGTTTTTGATTTTCTATATATAAAGTTTACTACTTACTTGAAAATCACTTCAATCAAATTTTATCTTCTCTTTATTAAATTTTGCAACACCAATTACAGTATCAGCACCTCCATAATATACCCAGACCTCATCGCCAACCTCTGCATGACCACAGCTGAAAACAACATTGGGTATGTAACCATCCACTTCCCATGAAAGCTCGGGTTCCAAAATTGGTTCCGAAAAGCGTGACAAAATCTTTGTTGGGTCTTTTGCGTCCAAAAGTACTGCTCCAAGCCTGTACACATTCTTATGGTCTGCTGCGTGGTATATCACAAGCCAGCCAAACTTGACCTTTATTGGTGGTCCTGCAATACCTATACGACTGCTCTCCCATGAATTTTCTCTTACAGTCATTATTTCAACATGGTCTGTCCAGTTTATCATGTCATCAGAAAATGCAAGCCACATATTGGGATATCTTCTGTGAAACATGACATACCTACCATTTATCTTCTCTGGGAAAAGTGCTGCATCTTTGTTTGGCTCATCAAGTGCAATACCTATTCTCTCCCATTTTATGAGGTTCTTTGACTTTGCAAGCATAATTCTAAAATCGCCTTCATACCTGCCACCAAAACCTGTGTATGTCATGTAAAACGTCCCATCAATCTCAACTATGCGCGGGTCTTCAATTCCTCTTCTTTCCTGTTCGTTTTCTGCAACCATCACAGGCTTGTCAAGTCTGTAAAAGTTAATACCATCTGTTGACACAGCATATCCTATTGTAGAAACGTAATCACCATAGTCCTTATGTGGTGGAATGTTTGTCGCCCTGTAAATCAAATGAAAAAGTCCTCTGTGAAATATAGCTGCAGCATTGAAAACTGCTGCTCTTTCCCATTCATTTTCCTGCTTTGGCTTCAAAACTGGTTTGTCTGTCACTCTTTGAAGTTTAAACATAAAAGTATCTTGCGCCCCCTTTGTTTTTCACTATAATGATTCTCTTTTGAAACTTCAAAACATAATTTTAATTTAACTTTTGAAAATTTCAATTGAAAAAATAACCTGCAATTCTTTTCTTAAAATTTTCGAAAATGATATGTTGTATTTTTACAACAAAAGAGCCTCCTTTTTGTGAAGGAGGCCTCGTTTTCTTTTTCCAATTTTTTAATTTGCAAGCACATAAACTTTTACACGCCGCACACCAAATTTATACGCATCCTTTTCAACAAACACATCTATTCTGTTTCCCTTGATAGCAGAACCTGTGTCAAGTGCTGTTGCAAAACCATACCCTTCCACATAAAGCCTTGTCCCAAGCGGAATCACCCGCGGGTCAACCGCAACAACACCGCGCCGAACTCTGTGACCTGTTGCAGTTCTGCCATAGTCAGGGTGAGATGGACTTTTGCCTGTATCACTTGGGGTTAAAGAATATGCAGTTGCTATCATTGTATAAACCTTTCTGTATCTGACCACTTCTCCTCTTGATGTCTTGAACCATCTTATTGTTCCAACTTCAACAATTTTTGGCTTCGGTGGCTTGACAATTTTTTCACCAAGCAATTTCCTCTCAACCTCGTTGCCATCTTCCAATATGAGCTTATATCTTCTTTCTTTGATACCATCCTGCCCTTGCTGGACAACCTTTTGCTTTCCGTAGTCCATATTGTAGTTCGTCTTTGTAACTGTACTGAAAGGTATCTTTTGTTTTTCCACGACCACCTTCTCTGTTACCTTAGTAATTTTAATGACAGTAGGCCTATCAAGAAGCTGAGAAAGAGGAAGATTTACTTTATCTAACTTCCCAAGGACCACTCCTGCTTTTTTTATTGCATCCTCAACAGTACCGCTTGGAATATACACAACCTTTTCCTCGTCGCCAACAAGTATTTTCACTTCAAAAGCTCTCTTTATTATTATCTGGGTATTCTCATTTATTTTTGAGTCCAAAGAAGGCGAGATATAGTCATCTTTTGTCAAGTAAATTTGATTTTCTTCTAAGACCTCTCTTACTGTGGACTTAATTGTTTTATAATAAAACGTCTTGCCGTCAATTGTTATGCTAACCTCTTTCACAAGTGCCTGTGCAGTCATGGCGCCAAGCAGGACTGACAAAACAAATACAATGACAAAAGCCAGGATAAGCTTCTTCATATCCCTTGGCCTTGCCACAAGGCACCTCAGTTTATTCATAATCAACCTCCTACAAAATGGATTTGTTTTCTAAAAAACTTCTTTGTTATTTTAATTTAAAAAAAATTTTTTGTCAAATAACCTTAAAAGTCAAGAAATTTTCTTGACTTGCAATACCTTTCATATATGAATTTTATACCTTTTGTCCATACTCTATACAAAAATTTTATCAACTTTAAACTAATTTTTATGCCATTCTGTGCCTTAAGAGTATTTCATTGGTTTGAATGCTCTTTTTTATATTTAACAAAATTTTGAAAAGTCATATTAGCAAATCCAAAGTTTATCTTTCTGTTTATTCTATGAAAAAAAGAGTAAAATAGATAGTGTAAAAACTTGTTTTAAGAGATGATAGAAATATGATTGAATTTTTGAAATACATGATTGACAATTTTGGACTTTGGGGAATATTTTTGATATTGGCAATAGAAGGGCTTGGGATTCCTTTCCCAACACAGATTGCTTACCTTGGCGCAGTAGCACTTTTAAACTCACGCAAATTCACTCTTTTTACATTGATAATGGTAATAGCATTAGGAAATCTTTGTGGAAATGTTGCTGTGAACCTTCTTCTCAGAAGTGGCAGAAAGAAAATAATCAGCCTTTTTGAAAGGCTTTTGAGAATAAAAAAAGAGACGCTTGAGAGCGTCAATAACTTTTTTGTAAAGTATGGAATATTTGCTGTACCAATAGCAAGAATAATAGGAGTTCCACGCACCCCCGTTATTTTCTTGGCAGGAATTAGTAAAATGAATTTCTATGAATATATCATTTCTTCTTTTATTGGAAATACCATCTGGGCAACATTCTATGTGTACTTTTACTGGTACGGATTTAACTTCTTTAAATTCCTTTACAAAAAAGATATATTCCTTTTTTGGCTTGCCATTTTGGTGCTGGTTTGCATTGTGATAATAGCATGGATAATATTTTTAAAGGTCTGGAGAAGAAGGAGAAGAGTCTGAGGTATTTCTTTCAAGCAGCTGCTCTAAAGTCACGTTCAAAATACCGCCTGAAAGGTTATAAACCTTTCTAAACCCATTCTGCTGAAGGATATTTTGGGCAATATTTGAACTTACCCCACTGTTGCAGTATACAATTATCTGCTTGTCTTTTGGAAGCAGATTCATTTTTTCTTGCAGCATCTCAAGAGGAATATTTACAGCACCCTTTATATGCTTGATTTTATACTGATCAGGTGTTCGAACATCCAGAACAACAAAATCTTCTCCTTTTTGCATCTTTTCCAAAAGCTTTTCCTGCGTACAATTAAATTTTCTCTTGTCAAGAAAGTTTGACATAACCATGCCAACATAGTGAACAGGGTCTTTTGCAGACGAAAATGGCGGTGCATAAGCCAAATCAAGCTGGAAAAGATGGTCTGTTGTAAGCCCTGCAAAGATAGCTGTTGCCAAAATGTCTATTCTTTTGTCAACTCCTTTTGTGCCAATAATTTGAGCACCTATAATTTTTCGTGAACTGAGTTCTGCAATTGCTTTTATAGTCATTTTCTCAGCTCCAGGATATGCTGTTGTTATATGCGGTTTTGTAACGTGCCCAACTTCATATTCAATCCCATCCTGCTGTGCCATCTTTTCTGTGTAACCTGTTTGTGCAACTGTAAGGTCAAAAACTTTGAAAATTGATGTTGCCAAAATGCCACTGAACTTCATGCTACCACCTGTTGCATTTTCACCAGCTATTCTTCCCATCTTGTTTGCAGTTGAACCAAGTGGCATATACATAGTTTTACCATTTAGCTTAAAATACACAGAAGCACAGTCACCTGCTGCAAAGATTCCTTCAATATTAGTTCTCATATACTCATCAACCTTAATAGCTCCATTTGGTAAAAGCTGTATGCCACTTCCTTCTAAAAACTGGGTAGAAGGTCTTACCCCAACAGCAATTAACACAAAGTCTACATTCAATCTTGAACCATCACTCAAAATAGCCGTTGTTACTCTCTTATCACCTTCAAACTTCAACACAGATGTGCTGGTTTTCACTGTAATTCCTTTCTCTTTAAGATAGTTCTCAACAAGCCTTGCCATGTCACTATCCAAGTTTGGAAGGATATTTTCTTGTTTTTCTATGATAACAACATCTATCCCCAAAACCTTCAAAGCTTCTGCCATTTCAAGTCCAATGTACCCACCACCAACTATCAAGGCTTTCTTGGGAAAATAAGTGTTTATAAACTCTTTTATTCTATCTGCATCCTTGACATTTCGAAGGACAAATATGCCCTCAAGCTCTATGCCATCAATTTTAGGCACTACAGGATGTGCTCCTGTTGCAATAATTAACTTGTCGAAACCATCTTCAAAGGTATTACCAGTAGTTAAATCCTTGACAATCACCTTCTTATTTTGCGTGTCAACTTTTAAAACCTCATGAGCTGTTTTTACATCAACATTAAACTTTTTAAAATATTGGCTATCTCTTGGAACAATGTTTTTCCTGTTATCTATCACACCTGAAATATAGTACGTAAGAGAACAACCAGAATATGATATGTCAGTGTCTTTGTCATATACAATAATTTCAGCTTTGTCATCATTTCGTCTTATTTTCATTGCAGCTGTCATCCCACCTGCAACAGCACCAATCACTATATACTTCATCTTCTATATTTCACCATCCTATTTAAAATTTTTTTCGATTCTAATATACCCTTTTGCTATTCATTTAAAAACACATCTCTGTGTAAAAATTTTCCTTAAAAATATTTTTACAATTGCGAAACACAAAACCCAATTTTATGTGGGATAATATAATTGAAAGAAAAATTCAAAATGAAAAGAGGTGATTTTTAAGTGAAAAGGATAAAGACAATAATTGGTATAGGACTTATTGTAATTCTGATTTTAAGTGTAAGCCTTGCATTTGCAGGTTCTTCAAAGGCAAGCCTTCCGGTAGCTTTCAAGGGCAATCTCACAAAGCTCTGTTTCGGAAAATTTGAAAAAGGTGCAGCAGGTATAAACCTTGACATCGCTGGCACAATTGAAAGCATCCTTGGCATGAAAAAAGAGGATATTCAAAAACAGATTCAGAGCGGAAAGGCTTTCTCAGACATCTTAAAGGACAAAGGCCTGACACTTGACCAGTTTAAATCAAAGCTTTTAGAAAGCCTTTATGCAAAGATTGATGAAGCTGTTAAAAACAACAAAATAACGAGCGACAAAGCAGCACAGCTAAAGCAAAGTTTAAAACAGAAGATAGACAGCTGGGACGGAAAGCTTCCTTTCTTTGGCTTTAAAATCAAAGCATTTTCAAAAGACATTTATAACCTCGATATGTTCAGTGACATTGCTACAATCCTCGGCATGACAAAGGATAGTCTTTTTAACGAGCTGAAAAATGGAAAGACCATTGCAGACCTAATCAAATCCAAGAATATCTCTGAATCAGACTTTAAAAACAAATTAATCTCAATGCAAATAACAAAGATTGACAAGCTTCTTAATGAAGGTAAAATAACAAAAGACCAGGCAGACAAAATGAAAGAAGCTATCAAGACAAAAATTTCAAACTGGGACCTTTCAAAGGGATTTGCTCCACGAGGATTTGGTAGAAAATTCAAAGGTGCAGCAGGAATGGACGGTACCATGAGGCGCGGATTTAGTATAAAAATGAGAGGATTTTGGCCAAATCAGGGAACAAACCAGAACACAAACAACTCTTCAACAAATGTGACATTTTAAAAACATAAGGGGCTTGAGGGAATATATCCCAAAAGCCCCTTTTCTTTTTTAAAAGTCATAAAAACAAGACCCTCCTATGAACTCTCTTATGATAGATTGTGGTGGAATTTCTCTTTCGTCCTCAATTGTGAGGATAAAGCTCAGAAAATGCAAAAGCCTCTGCGCTTCACTATATTCCTCATCTTCTCTTGTAATTGTTTTAAGTAAGGGAACAGCATATTTTTTCAAAACCGCAAGCTCATAAATTAGTGCTGAATTAAACATAGCATCCGCCATTTCCTGGTAGGGAAAAATATTTTTCTCCTCACCATTTCTGACAGACGGCCACATGGAAATTGTCCTTTTAGCAGATGCACCTCTTGTCCTGGCATCTCTTACAATTCGTCTTAAAATCCTGTAATCTGTAGTTTGAATTCTGTTGTGCTTGTCAAGGTTCAGGTGTGTCAAAGCACTCACATATATTTTAAACTTGTTTTCGTCAGGTATCATTGGAGTAAGCCTGTTATTTAACCCATGTATCCCTTCAATTATTATTATGTCATTCTTTTCAAGCCTGACACGTCTTTCAAACGTTCTCTTTCTCTCTATGAAATTAAACCGTGGCAGCACAACCTCCTTACCCTCTATCAAGTCTTTCAATTGTCCATTGAAAAGCTCAACATCAATAGCTTCAATCGATTCATAGTCAGGCTTGCCATTTTCGTCAAGCGGAACTTTATCTTCAAAGAAATAATCATCAAGCCCTATATAGACAGGATTTTTTCCATTTACTTTAAGCTGGATAGAAAGTCTCTGGGCAAAAGTAGTTTTTCCGGATGATGAAGGTCCTGATATCAAAACAACTTTTATCAGTGGATTTTGAGAAATCTGGTCTGCTATATATGCTATCTTTTTTTCATGCAATGCTTCAGAAACTCTTATAAATTCTCTTATCTTTCCGCTTGCTATCACCTCATTGAGCTCACCAATGCTACTGACACCCAGTATCCTGCCCCAGTTTTTGTACTCATGGTAGACCGCAAACAGTTTCTTGTTCTCCACAAACTCTTGAAGTTTAAATGGGTCTGATTTGTCGGGGTACATAAGTACCATCCCGTCGTGGTATTGAATCAGGTCAAAAATTTTAAGATACCCTGTGGAAGGGACTAAATGTCCATAAAAGTAATCAACATAATCTCCACAGTAATAAATGTATACATATTCATTTTCCGAAAACTTTATTGTTCTTGCTTTATCATAAAACCCTTTCTCTTCAAAAAGTTTAACTGCATCCTCTTTTGAAACCTTTTCTCTTTTGAATTGAAAATCCTGCTCTATTATCCATTTCATCTTCTGTTTTATAAGTTCTATATCTTGGCTGCTTAGTTTTCTGTTTTCTACCTCACAGTAAAGTCCCTTTGAAAGAGAATGTTGCACATTTACAGCTTCTTTAAAAAGCATTCTTGTTGCAACAATCAAAACAAAAATGAGACTTCTTCTGTAAATCCTCATACCATCTTCTTGCGTCATGTCAATAAATTTCACTCTGCAATCCCTTGAAATTACATATTTTAACTCTTTTATCTCATTGTCAACCTTTGCAGCAACTATAGGAGATTTAAAATAACTCTCAAATCTTGGAACAAAGCTCAAAAGATTAGTTCCTACCTCCACATCTTCACATATATTTACATCCTCAAAAAATACCCTAACAGTGCTACTGCCTTTCTGCATCAAAATCGCCCCCTTTGTTTTTTAATTTTTCTTCATACATTCTCATATCAGCAATCTTAATAAGCTCATCAAGACTGGTTGTATCGTCTGGATACACAGCAATTCCACAGCTCACTCTTATCTTTTTCGGAAGCTGTAGCTCTGACTCTTTTTCAATTAATTGCTTTATATTTTTAATTCTATCCTCTATAGCATCTTTACTACAATTTTTGAATATAACCGCGAATTCATCTCCCCCAAGTCTTGCCGCAATATCTGTTTTCCGTATATTGTCCCGTATAATCCTGGCAATTATTTTTATAGCTTTATCTCCCACACCGTGTCCATAAACATCGTTTAAAAGTTTCAGATTATCCATATCAAAAAAAGCTACACAAAACTTATTTTTATATCTATCTGCAGCTATTGACTCCAAAATCAATTCCTTCATAAAGTATCTCCTGTTATAAAGACCTGTAAGTTCATCCTCTGTTGATAAATTCTTTATCTTCTCAATCCTTTCAATTTGAGAAAGAAGAGCTTGAGAAAAATTCATAAAGATTGTAAAACCATCCTGGAGTTCATCAGTTATGTTAAAGTTTTTAATCTTCGAATAACAAATAAGAAAACCCACAAGCCTGTTGTATCTGTGAACAGGAACATATACCACTGTTTGGAAACTATTGAATACCCTATTTTTTAAAGCCTTGCATTCAAAAAAGTTTTCAAAATCTTTTATGTCAAATGTACTAATATTCTCCTCTTCTAAAAGTTTACTTACAACTTTTACTTCTGCAGAAGAATCTTCAAATTTATCACTCACCTCTTCACTCTTGAATACAATAAGTTTATAATTCCCATCTTCTATGATGTAATAAAAACATATTCTTGGAAATACCTTTGAATAAGCTTCATAAATAAAATCTACAAGAAGTTCAAAACTTTTTTGCAAATCAAGCTTTTCTTTTAATACCTCAGTACTAAATTTTGCTAAACTGTGCAAAAATTTTACTCTCTGTTTTGCTATAGCAAGAAATATTGCCACAAAGAGATAAAGCATAGCTCCATTTTGAACTGCTTCTGTAAAAAGAATACCTTTTCTCTTAAAAAGAGACAAAATTAACTCACCAACTGCAAAAGCCAATACAAAAACTTTAAAGCTATTATTTTGTTTGAAGTAAGAGTTATAGAAGCTTAAGTATATTAGAAACAAAATACCAAAAACTATCAGTAATTCGCTAATAAAGTATAGTTTTGTTGTAGATAAAGTAGATTGTAATAAAATATTAATTTTTGCATTTTTTATCTTTTCGGATATTAAAAAAACTACAATTATCAAAGTTATGTTTATCCATATTGATGCCTTAGATAAAAATTCTTTTAACCTTTCCCTGCATAAAACTGAAAATATAAGTGCATATATTATAAGAAACTTTGAAAGTAAATTCAAGAATACAACCACCTGAACACCTTCACTTTTACTTACAACTTCTTTTTCTAAATTTAGTACATATAAGAATTTAAAAACAACAAGAGATAAAAATATTTTGCTAAAGTTGTAAATTAAAGCATTTTTCAATTCATTACCCAGAAAGACTGATAATATATATATTCCGCTTACTGCAATAACACCTATTATTTCAAAAAGCTTGTACAAACAAAACTCTAATTCAACATTCACAGTCTTCTGAACTCCTTCTGTGTTTTTCTCCTTATTAATAATATATTCCTGAAAAAAAGATTGTTTTTATTATATCGTACTTCAAAGAAAATTTAAAAGGGAGACTTTTGAAAATCTCCCTTGATTTTTCGAACAATTCTCTATCCTTCTACCATGAACAACTCATCAGCAATTAAGATAAAGTTGCTCAGGTCAAAGAGTAAACTTCCTTCCACGAAAAGTTCATATAGCAATATTTTTTTGTTTGCATGCAAAGCTTCAATCCAACCTTTTAAATGTCCTAAATCTACAAAGTACTTTTTTATAGCAGTAATATCGATAAACACAACTTCAAGAGATTCCTGCCAGAACTCAACGCAAACGTTTGGAAAAAGAAGTTTTTTGAGTCGCTGGTAAGACTTTTCACTTCCAAAAAAAGAAAACTTCTCAAGTTCAAGAAGGTGTGCAAGAACAAGAATACTAGAAATAAGATGAGCTTCGCCTACATAGGGTTTTAGAACTGTCAGAGCACGGGAGGTCACAAGTTCATGTCCTTCAAGAACTATCATTTGTATCTTATCCTCCCTTTGTAAACCTATGTTATACTTTTTTATATTATATTCTAAATCCAAGTACCTGTCAATAAAATTATTTACTTTTAGATTTTTATTCCTGGAAGCTGAAGAAAGATAAAAAATAAAATGGCTGTGCGACCAGCTTCGATATAACCCTCCTGGTGAAATAGCAGACCTGACAGGCTCCTGTCATGCACCCCTGCGGCACACGCGAAAAACTGCTTACCGTTGCTTCCTTCCGGACCTGGCGGGGTTCACAGCCCTCGCGTTGCGCAGGACACAACCATCCTCACCCCGGCCTGCCCTCAATGCCAAAAGGGTTATACCTCAGTCTGGCTATTCGACCCCGCTATAGCGGATTGCGGGTTACAGGGCACCGCTACCTCCCCATCATAGCACAGCCAATTTTATTATACTCTCAAAACTTTTTAAAATCAACTGCCAAAATTTACTTGCCGTTTGCCTGAACAAGCCATACATGAGCAAGTTCAAGTGCCTTGTAAAGGTTGTCTGCCTCGGCTTTTTTCACAACTCTTTCTCTGACAGTGAGCTTTGGATTGTTTATCTGAAGTTCAACTGAAATAGGTGAGGATATCTTATAACCCTTATACTCTTCAGTGCCCAGCACCACAAACACAGCAACAAATTTGTCGTCTGGATTTCCATAGTGGATAAGGTTATTTCTAATTTTGTATACTTCTCTTCCTCTATATCTAAACACCTGTGGTAGGCTCATAGCAAAATCAACTCCTAATCACCATAAATTTTTAAAACTTCCTATAGTCGATATGATACTAAACTTTATTGAGTTTTTCAAGCATTGTTCACAAAATTCTTTTTCCTTTTTGCCAGTCCCTCTCTTATCTCAAACGTAACATCTCTATTTAAAGGTTCTGGCAGGACAATAAACACTCCATCACCCTTGTTTGCCTTTCTTATGGCATCAGAGACCATTTCAACCACATCTGAAAACTTTTCTATCTGCTTGGATATAATTCTACTCTTATCTTCAACAAAATCCAAAATTTGTTTTTGTCTCTGTTCGCACACAAAATAAAGATTCCTGATACCTATGGAGCTAAGACTTAATGTAAGCATTTTTACATGTTCTTTCTTTCGAAGGCTGTCAATAATCACTTTTACACCATTTATATCAAATATATTGAACTTTCCAGGATTTTGATGTGAGTCGTTCTTGTATTCGATCAAAAACTTATATATGATCTCACTGTCTACCCCGTAAAAATACAGTGCTGCAACTGTCTGAAGAATATTATCAACTGCAAATATAAGCTTACCATCGTATGAATAAGGGATTTCTTTAATATTGCAAAAAGAAAAGAGTTCTTTTCCGTCAAATATTTTTATTATATCATTTTCAAGGTACACACAAGGTTTTTTCATTTCCATATGCGCTTTTAAATCTGGATGATGACTTGAAGTCGAAGTAAATACAATTCTGCATTTAGCTTTTGCACTGTACAGGTATTTATAAGCATCGTTGACATTTAAAATTAGATATCCATTTTCCTTAATGCTTCTGGTAAACAAAAGGTTTTTTTCTATCTGATTTTGAGAAAATGTATTGGTAATAATACCTGCCTCAGGTTCTATTTCTATCTCCTCAATACCTTTTTCAGGATTGAATTCAACCAGCTTTATGTCCGACAAATCTCCAAAACTTCTCAGATAGAAATTCTCCATTTCGCTATCGATAGACGCTTCCAATCCGCATCTTTGAAAAATGTACCTCATTATTTGCAAAATTGTGCTTTTTCCATATGTCCCTGACACAGCAATTATCGGCACAGATGGATTTGGAATCTTTTCAAAATACACATCCAGTATAGTATTGAATACATCGTTGTTACATGTCTGTGAAAATATTCGAAGATCACAGTTTGTCTCAATATCAACAACATAACCACCTATAATAGTATATGGAAGCGAAATATCTTCTGTAACAAAGTCTAAGACAGTTGTTACATATCCAAGTTTTTCTGCAATCTTAACAAAAAGTTGTTGATTTTCATATGCTACCTTTTCTGTAACGTCTGTAGTTATACAACCTGTTTTAAAACTTGTTGGCTCCTTCAAAAATACCCTCATTCCTTTTGGTAAAATATCATCCAAAGTAAATCCCTGTTTTAAAATATTCTTTTGAATATATTTATTGTTTTTCTCACCTTGATCTAAAAGTTCTAAAATTCTTCTTTTTCCATCGCCTATAATGTATGGAGAGGTTCTCTCAATAGCTGCCACAACTTTCCCATTCACAACCAGAATCTTATAACTGTTGCCTGGCACATATCTCTCGACAATTACTCTATTTTCAACATTTTTGACCATATTAAATGCTTCTAACGCTTGTTGATTTGTCCTAATATTCCCTATGTTTGGAGAGTCTTTTTTGCAACCTTTTATCGAAATTGGGAATCCCAGCTTTTTTATACTTTCCATTAGCTGGTCTGAAGTAAAGATCACTTCAAACGGTGCAACAGGAAAAAAGTTTAATTTTAAAAATTCACGTTCCATCTCTCTGTCATTTGATATACTTACTACACTAAAGTCTTGTTCACTTATAAGACCTGCAAAGAGCTTTGCATATTTTCCCTCACCCAGAATGAACGTATCTGTATATCCAATTCTTGTAAACCTTATACCTCTTTTCATGCAAGCATTTTTCAAAAGTCTTGTATTTGGCGAAAGCTCTGTTTCAATTGTGAGTTTCTTTAACTTTGAAATCTTATCAGGAAAATCTTCAGGTATAAAGCCTTTTCCCATACATTCTAACGCAAATTCAATAACCTTGTACACAATAATTGGATTATCATGTTCAATCAAAACATCAATATAATCTTCAACACTAAAGCATTCCCAGTATTCAACCAAGTTATATCCTATAAGATTTTGAATATGAATGCAAAGCTTGGCAAAGCTGCTTGCTTCTTCAGGTTTTCCTTTTACCTTTAATACAGCTACCTTTTTGTCTGAATAGATATTTCTGTTATTATAAACTTTGATATTTTCAATTTTCATCCCAAGAAAATTTCTCTCCTTATTTTATAATTTTATTTTGTATTCTTCCCCCTTCAAAAAAGACTAATACCTGCAAAAAAATAAGCAGGGAAAATTCTATTTCCCTGCCGTTGTCCTCTCTTCTATTTTCTTTTGCTCAATTAAATTTTTTGCTGCATTTTTGACATGAAGTTTCATGTACTCTTCTGCCTTATCTGGGTCTCTGCTGACTATTGCTTCAAATATGAGCTTGTGTTCTTCCATAGCCTCCTCAAGCCTACCAGGTGTCTCAAAAGAGGTTGCCCTTGCTCTGATTATATAGCTGTGGAAGGTTGACAAAACATGTTCAAGTGGTTTGCTCTTCGATGCTTTGTAAATAAGCTGGTGAAACTGCGAATCAGTTTTCATCACTTTTGGAATATCTTTTTTCTTTGTATACAACTCCATAAGAGTTATAATTTCAGTAAGTTCATCTTCTTCATCTTTTGTAATCTTCTGGGCAGCCCAGCGCGCTGCAAGCCCATCTAAAAGCATTCTTATTGTGTATATATCCTCTATGTCCTGAGCAGTAACACCTGCTACAAACGCACCTTTGTGAGGAATAGAATATACAAGCCCTTCGAGTTCAAGCTGGCGCAATGCCTCTCTTATTGGTGTTCGGGAAACACCTAGCTCTTCAGCAAGCTTTACCTCAACAAGAGGGTCTCCCGGCTTTAAAATTCCCATCAAAATCTTTTCTTTTATCACTTCAAAAATCTTCTCATACAAAGGAGAATATCTTGTATCTTTATCATCAGAGTAATTATTATACACCATCGAAAATCACCTTCAATATTAACCAAGTTTATATTTTTTCCATTTCACGTATAACCGCATCTGCAAACTCTTTTGTACCTGTTGAACCTCCAAGGTCGTATGTAACCTCTTTGCCTTCTTTTATAACCTTAGCCACCGCCTTTTCAACTCTGTCAGCTGCCTCAAGCTCACCCAAGTACCTCAGCATCATGACACCAGAAAGTATTGTAGCTGTTGGATTTGCTAAGTTCTGACCTGCTCTTTTTGGAGCAGAACCGTGGATTGGCTCAAATACTGCTCCATCTTCGCCAATGTTAGCACCTGGCGCAATACCAAGTCCTCCCACAAGTCCTGCTGCCAAGTCAGACAGAATATCCCCGTACATGTTTGGCATAACCAAAACATCGTAATTTTCTGGGCTTTGGACAAGTTTCATGCTCATTGCATCAACAATCATATCTTCAAACTCTATATCTGGATAATCTTGCGCGACCTTTCTTGCACATTCTAAAAATAGTCCATCTGTAAGCTTTTGGATGTTTGCCTTGTGAACAGCCGTAACCTTTCTTCTCTTCTCTCTTCTTGCAAGCTCAAATGCATACCTGACAATCCTCTCGCTTGCTTTTCTTGTTATTATTTTAACACCAACTGCTGCATCATCTCCAGCCATGTATTCAATCCCTGCATAAAGGTCTTCTGTGTTTTCTCGAACAATTATCAAATCCACATTTGTGTATCTTGCAGGAACACCTTCGTAAGACTTGACAGGTCTTACATTAGCATAGAGGTTAAGAGCCTGTCTGAGCGCAACATTCACACTTCTAAACCCTGTCCCGACCGGTGTTGTAATCGGACCTTTGAGTGCAACTTTATTTCTCTTGACACTTTCTAAAACATAGTCAGGAAGTGGCGTCCCATACTGCCCCATAACCTTTTCGCCAGCTTCTACAATTTCCCATTCTATTTTTACACCTGATGCATCCAAGACTCTTCTTGCTGCCTCTGTGACCTCTGGTCCAATACCATCGCCAGGAATAAGTGTAATTCTGTATGCCATTCTTTGTCCTCCTCACATCAAGATTTGTGATAGCCTCAATAAAGAGGGGATGCACTCCCCTCTTTAATTATTTATTTCATACCCATAGCTTTTGTAAGGTTCAAAAGCCCGCCATGCAAAATCATCTGACGCTGTCTGTCTGTCAGGTTTAAAATCATTTTGTATTTCAATCCTTTTGTGACATTTTCAATTATTAAAACATCACTTTTTTCTATCTGCTCTCTTGCATTTTCAATCTTGAGCTCATCCATCTCTTCAATTGTATCATAATCGCTCGGATTTTCAAACACCATTGGAATGATTCCGTTGTTAATTAAATTTGCCATGTGAATTCGTGCAAAGCTCTTCGCCAAAACCCCTTTTATACCCAAATAAAGCGGCACAAGTGCTGCATGCTCGCGAGATGAACCCTGACCATAGTTGACTCCACCCACAATAAAGCCACCACCGTTCTCACGTGCCTTTTTAGGAAAATCAGGGTCACATGGTGTCAAGCAATAGTCAGACAAATACGGGATGTTTGACCTGTATGGCAAGAGCTTTGCATTAGATGGCATAATATGGTCTGTTGTAATATTATCTCCTAGTTTTATTAGCACTTTCCCCACAACAACCTCCGGCAAAGGCTTTCCTTGCGGGAATTGTTTTATATTCGGTCCTCTTATAACCTCAACCTCGTCGGGATTTTCAGCAGGCGGCACTATTAAATTGTCATTTATTAAAAAGCTCTTTGGCATCTCAACCTGCGGCTCATCACCAAGAATCCTTGGGTCTGTGATATACCCTGTGATTGCTGATGCTGCTGCAGTCTCAGGTGAGACAAGATACACTTTGGCAGAAGGTGTACCGCTCCTGCCTTCAAAGTTTCTGTTAAATGTTCTGAGCGAAATACCATTTGTTCTTGGTGCTTGACCCATTCCTATACAAGGACCACAAGCACACTCTAAAATCCTTGCACCAGCTGCAACAAGTGATGATAGCGCACCGTTTTGAGCAAGCATGTTCAGAACCTGTTTTGAACCTGGAGATATGACAAGCGATACATGCTCTGCAATGGTTTTACCTTCTAAAATTTTTGCGACCTTCATAAGGTCCTTGTAAGATGAATTTGTACAGCTTCCAATTGCAACCTGGTCAACCTTTATACCTTTTAGCTCGCTCACAGGCACAACATTGTCAGGGCTGTGCGGGCACGCTGCAAGCGGCACCAGGCTTGATAAATCTATCTCAATCTCCTCATCATACTGGGCATCGGGGTCTGGTAAAATCTCAACAAAGTCAGCCTCTCTTCCCTGCGCCTTCAAAAATTCGTATGTCACTTCATCTGATGGGAATATAGAAGTTGTTGCACCAAGTTCTGCACCCATATTTGTAATTGTGGCTCTTTCTGGAATAGATAAAGTCTTCACGCCCTCACCTGTGTACTCAAAAATCTTGCCAACGCCACCCTTGACTGTGAGCCTTCTCAAAAGCTCCAAAATAATATCCTTTGCAGAAACCCAAGACTGAAGTTTACCTTTGAGGTTTACTTTTACAATCTTTGGCATAATTAAGTAATATTCACCACCACCCATTGCAACTGCAACATCCAAACCACCTGCACCAATTGCAAGCATGCCTATCCCACCAGCTGTTGGTGTGTGGCTGTCTGAGCCCAAAAGTGTCTGACCAGGCACTGCAAATCTCTCAAGGTGAACCTGGTGGCAAATTCCATTGCCGGGTTTGGAAAAATATATTCCATGTTTTTTGGCAACAGTCTGTATGTATAGATGATCATCTGCATTCTCTGGACCTGTTTGAAGAGTGTTATGGTCAATGTATGCAACAGACCTTTTAGTCTTTACTCTGTCAATACCCATTGCTTCAAACTGAAGATATGCCATTGTACCTGTTGAATCTTGAGTAAGTGTCTGATCAATTCTGATAGCAATCTCTTTTCCTGGTATCATTTCACCTTTAACTAAGTGCTGCTTTATAATCTTTTGCGCAACTGTCAAACCCATTTTGCTTTTAAACCTCCCAAAAACTTTGATTGTGATTGTTAAAAATACCTTTTATATTATAGCATTAAAGTATACCTGTATACAAGAGCGTGAATTTAAAAACCCCTTCCTGACTTTATGCCAGAAAGGGGCAGCCTGAATTTTGCCGTTAATAAATAAGATAATTTAAACAAGTTGAGCTTATTGAAATAGAAGTTGATTTTTCACTATTATTTTTTGCTAATTGAATAAGCTGCTAGTTCAAGGTGAAAAAGTAGATACTCGTTTAAAAAGTAGCCGAAATAGAAAGATTTTTAATTCAGCAAGAGCAATCTAAAAAAACAGCAATCTTTTTTTAAATACCTAAGTAAAAGCTATTTTACCCTACTTTCATGCATCTTGAAAAGCTCTGGCATGACTTCTCGAACAACCATCTCAAGCTCATCGTCGCCAATAACAGTTGTTCTTCCATTTTCGTACTCCTTGTCAACCCACTCTTTTATTTTAGCAACTCTTGGGTCACGCTTGTCAATCTTCTTGTCACCTTCAAGCCTGAAATATGTGTTAATCCATGCAGCGATACCTGCAAGCCCAGAGTGTGCATCAACTGCAATGACAATTGGACGGTTTAAAATCTTCTTTGTATCAAAGATGTTGTAGATCTCCTCATCCTTCAAAATACCGTCAGCATGAATTCCTGCTCTTGTTGCATTAAATGCCCTTCCCACAAACGGAGTTCTTGGTGGAATCTCATAGTCAAGCTCTTTTTCAAAGTAATCTGCAATCTCAGTGATTACCTCAAGCCTCATATTCTTTGTTGTACCTCTAAGCTGGGCATATTCAATTACCATAGCCTCTAATGGGGTATTGCCCGTCCTCTCACCAATACCCAGAAGCGAACAGTTGACTGCAGATGCACCGTAAAGCCATGCAGTACCAGAGTTAACAACAGCCTTGTAAAAATCGTTGTGACCGTGCCACTCAAGCCACTCAGACGGCACCTCTGCATAATGCCTTAGCCCATAAATTATTCCCTGAACACTTCTTGGCAGAGCAACTCCCGGGTAAGACACACCAAGCCCGAGGGTATCGCATGCTCTAATCTTTACAGGCATATTTGCCTGGCGCGCAAGTTTCATAAGTTCATTTGCAAACGGAACAACAAAGCCGTAAAAGTCTGCTCTTGTGATGTCCTCAAAATGGCAGCGCGGAATAATTCCATGTTCAAGTGCGGCTTCAACAATAGAAAGATACATTTCCATTGCCTGTTTTCTTGTCATGTTGAGCTTTTTGAATATATGATAGTCGGAGCATGATACCAAAATTCCTGTCTCTTTGATGCCCATCTCTTTCACAAGTTGAAAATCCTCTTTTCTTGCTCTTATCCATGAGGTAACCTCTGGATACTTATAACCTCTTTCCATGCATTTAATAACAGCTTCTCTATCTTTTTTGGAATATAAGAAAAACTCTGTCTGACGGATCACGCCAGAATTGTTGTCAAGTTCGTGGAGATAATCAAAAAGCCTTACAATCTGTTCAACTGTATAAGGAGACCTTGCTTGCTGACCATCTCTGAATGTTGTATCTGTTATCCATATCTCATCAGGCACAAACATAGGGACATGCCTGTGGTTGAATGCTATCTTGGGTATCTCTGTGTACGGGAAAATCTCTCTATAGAGGTTAGGCTCTGGAACATCCTGGAGTGTATATTTATACGCTGCCTGCTCAATCAGGTTTGTCTTGGGATTAAATTCTACTCTTGCCACTTAAGCTTCCCTCCACATTGTATATATGTATACAATCAAGTGTTATGAGATATATTATATTCTACTTTTGCATTTTTGACAATAGGACATTGCAAATTGTTCTTTTGCGCAAGAGTATATTTTAAGATATTGAGCGGATTTTTGCAAGATGGTAATTTAAAATCTTCATAAATGAGACTATTTTCCTGAACCTTCTTCAATAGCTTCCTCATCATAAAGAATCTTTTCAGGGTCTTTTTCTGAAGAGAGGACCTCGACACTTTTGAGCTTTCTTTCTATGGTTCTTGTCTTTCTTGTTGCAGTGTCAATTGTATCCTGTGCCTCAGAAAGTTTCTTTTTAACCTTTTCAAGAATCTCAGCAAACCTCGAAAACTCAGTCTTGACCGCAGACAAAAGCTCCCAAACCTCGCTTGTTCGCTTTTCAATGGCAAAGGTTTTAAATCCAAGCGAAATGGTGTTGAGCATTGCAACAACTGTTGTGGGTCCCGCAATGATCACCTTGTATTCCCTTTGCACAGACTCAAACAGCCCGGGTATCTTCAGCACCTCTGCATAAAGTCCTTCAGAGGGCAAAAACATGATAGCAAAATCTGTTGTTTTTGGCGGGTCTATGTACTTTTCCTTTATAGTCTTTGCATTTTGCCTTATACTATTTTCAAGCTCCTTTGAAAATCTTGCAACTTCTTCTGCCTCCGCTTTCTCCTGCGCCTCAATAAGTCGCTGATAACCTTCTATGGGGAATTTAGAGTCTATTGGAAGGTATATAAATTCATTATCTTTTGAATTTTTAGAAGGAATTTTTATAGCAAACTCAACTTGCTCTTGAGTGTGCGGTTTTATCCTGACATTTCTTTCGTACTGTGAAGAATCCAAAATCTGGTCTATGATATTGCCAAGCTGAATCTCCCCAAGCGTGCCTCTAACCTTTACATTGCTCAAAATCTTTTTAAGATCTCCCACACTTCCAGCCAGGGCTTGCATCTCACCAAGTCCTCTGTGAACAAGCTCAAGCCGCTCTGACACAAGTTTGAAAGACTGTGAAAGTTTTGTTTCTAATGTACTTTGTAGCTGGCTGTCAACAGTCTCTCGTATTTTCTCAAGCTTGTTATCTATCTCTTTTCGGATACTGTCAAGCCTCTCCTGATTTGATGATGTAAAATTTATTATCTGGTTGGATATGTCTGAAAATCTTGTCATCAAAATGCTGCCAAATGAGCTTATCATACTTTGCGTTTCATTTTTATTCTGAGAAAATTGTTGTGATATGGAATTTTGAATTTGTCCAAGTTCCTTTTCAATCTCCAAAAGTTTATTTTGAGTATCCAAGGAAGAACTCATATTATTTTTAAGTCTTATGAGCAGTAACAAGTTTGATATGACAAGAACGATAATAACAATTAGCAAAACTACTTCCAATCTTTATCACCTCTGTACAAGAAAAAGAATCTTAAAATTTAAAAAACGGGCTGCTTTTCAAGTAAAACTTTTTTAGCAGCCCTTTTTGCCTCTTTAAACTTCAAATTCATTTTTATTCTTCTAAATCAAGAAGCTCTTTTAGCTCGTCGTCATCAAGTGCAACAACCGGCTGTTGAATCTTTTTGGTGTCTTTTAGTATCTCAAACTCACCAACAGAGTATTCTTTTAACTCTACATTTTGCATCTCATCTTCAAATCTGACCTTTATCTTTTCTTTTAAGACATTCACCTCAACAACTTCACCTATACCATCGGCTGTTTTTACAATCGCACCTATCCCTGGAAGCTTTAACATTGCCTCTTCATAGAATTTCTGCTCGTATGTCAAACAGCACATGAGCCTTCCACAAAGGCCGGATATCTTTGCAGGGTTTAAAACAAGCCCCTGCTGTTTTGCCATCTTTATTGAGATTGGCACAAATTCACAAAGATGAACAGAACAACAAACCTCACGTCCACACGGACCCAAACCACCACGAAATTTTGTGTCGTCTCTGACACCTATTTGTCTTAGCTCAATCCTTGTTCTGAAAACTGCTGCAAGGTCTTTTACAAGTTCTCTGAAATCAACCCTTCCTTCTGCTGTGAAATAGAAAAGAAGCTTGTTGTTGTCAAATGTGTACTCGGCATGCAAAAGCTTCATAGGAAGCCCATGCTTTTGTACTTTTTCCTTGCAAATCTCAAGTGCTTTAGCTGCCTTTTCCATGTTCTCTTGAGCTTTTTTGTAATCTTCTTCTGTTGCCTTTCTTACAACCTTTTTGAGAGGCTGGACTATCTCTTCGTCCGGCACCTCTCTTTTTTCTATCATAACTTTTCCCATCTCGATCCCGCGGACTGTCTCAACAATGACGTCATCCCCAGCTTTCAAATCTATGTTATTCGGGTCAAACCAGTATATCTTTCCAGCTTTTTTGAATCTAACCCCAACAACTTCTGCCATCTTTCTTTTAGCCCCCTGATAGTTTTAAAAAAATCATGTCAAGCACATTGTCTGAAATTACATTTGCATCCGGGTACTTTTCCAACATCATGAAATCCTGCAGTAGCCTGTATATATGATAGATTGTATGCTTGTTTGCAAACTCAACTATCTTTGCTAACTTATCTGTGTTTGTAATAAGCTCAACAAGGTTTGTTCTTTTGAACATAAGCGCATCTCTTAGAAAGTATATTACCGTTTCAAATAAAAATGCAAAGTCGTCTTTAAATTTTTCAAAATCACTTTCAAATTCTTTTATCAAACTAAAACTTGCCCCGTCGTACGAAAGAAGTTTATCAAAAATATAGTCTCTTTTATTTTGAACCTCTTTATCATAAAAATCAAGAGCAATTTTAGGATTCCCTCTGCAAAGTTTTAAAACATAGTCTTTGGGTTCAAGCTCATAATTTTTTAAAATCTCAGAGATTTCGCTGGCGCTGTACCTTTTGAACGAAAGCACTAAAGACCTTGAAATCACTGTCGGCAAAAGCCTTTCTAAATTGTTGCATGTGAGAATAAAAAGAGCATACTCCGGGGGCTCTTCTAAGGTCTTTAAAAGTGCATTTTGAGCACTTGTTGACATCTCCTCAGCCTCTTGTATTAAGTATATCTTTTTACTTGCAAAAATAGGTCCTCGTGAAATATCTTTTATAATCTCTCTAATAGCATCAACAGATATTTCTTTTTTATCTTCCTCTCTTTTTATTATTTTAAAATCCGGATGTGTGAGTGCGTCAAAGAGCCTGCAACTTTTGCAAACACCACACGCAAGCTTTTTTTCACACAGAATTTGCTTTGAAAAGGTCATTGCCAAAAGTTTTTTACCAAGTCCTTTTTCACCTTCAAAAATATATGCATGAAAAGGTTGAACAAGTGCTTTTTTGAGAGTAGCAACAATTCCCTTTTGACCTATAAAAGTATCTAAATTCATGTTCAACTCTTCCCCTGTGCAAATTTCTAAATAAACAGGTCAACAAGCAGGCCTTTTATCTCACCTACATAAGATAAAACCTTGAGATTGTCTGCTTCTTTTTTTAAAATCTCCTGGGTTAACATGTCCATCTTTTCATCAATCTTTTTTACAATACCAAATACCTTGTGCCTGCCTTTTCTGCCAAAAAGGCTTTCATTAAAATATTCATGTGAAGAATACACTGTATATCCTAAAAGCTCTTTTATAGCTTTTTTATATTCTTTGAGGGTTGAAAGGTCTAATCGTTCAGCAAGGCTTTTACCAAGAGAGTCTATTTTGCTTATAAGTTCCTTTATTCTGTTTATAATTTCATCTTTCTCAAGCTGCTTTACATAGCTTGAAAAAGAGTCTTTTGGTCTTTCAACCCTTCGCTGGTCTTGAAAAAATGTTACATTATTTATATTATTTCTTCTAACATCTTCTACTCTCATTTTACTTTCCCACTTCTTAAATTTTTTTAAACCTTCTCAAACCTCTCGACATTGAGGACAAATATTGTAGCACCACCAATTGTTATTTCAACAGGATATGGCAGGTATACACCTGCTGACGGATTGTTTGGCACAGGCGATGAAACAATTTGTTTGCGTGTCTTGCACTTTTGAGATATAATGTCAATCACCTCAGCAACTCTGTCATCATCAATGCCTATGAGCAAAGTGGTATTGCCAGAGCGCAAAAATCCACCCGACGTTGAAAGCTTTGTTGCCATTATACCTTCTTTTTGAAGAGCGTCCAAGAGCCTACTAATGTCTTCATTTTGCACAACTGCTACAATAAGCTTCATCTTTCCTCTTCTCTCCTCTCTTTGAAAAGCTATGCCGACTTAGCATTTCTCTATATTCTACCACTTCTCTTTGCTTTCAAATAGCCCTTCTATCTCACGACACACCTTTTCAAAAACCTCTTTTTCTGACCCTTGCGCCTCAATGTTCACACATCTTTCAAACCATTTTGATACCTCTTTAAAACCGCTGTACACACGCCTGTGAAACTCCAAATCTTCTAAGTCAAGCCTGTTGTTTTTGCCTGCCATTTGAATCCTTTGAATAGCTATTTCAGGCTCCAATGTAAGAACAATGTAAAGGTCAGGTTTTATTTTATCTTCAAAGATAGAATTTAATCTCAAAATGTTTTCAACACCAACTCCTCTTACAATGCCCTGGTAAACTATACTGCTTAGGATGTATCTGTCGCAAAGCACAATGTACCCTTCATCCAGTGCGGGAATGAGTACATTTTTCACATGTTCGTTTCTGTCTGCAGCTAAAAGCAGAGCTTCAGTAAGTCCATCCATCTTATATTGAGGGTCTAAAAGAAGCTTTCTGATTCTGTATCCTACTTCTGTCCCACCTGGTTCTCTGGTTGTGAGAACCTTGTATCCTTTATCTTTGAGATATTTTTCAACTTTGAAAAGCTGCGTAGTTTTTCCAGAACCGTCGTTACCTTCAAATACTATGAGTTTACCCTTCCTCAATCACATCAACCTCATTTTCTTTGATAAATTCCTTGCCAAAAAGCTCCTGTAAATATTCTATGGTATCCTTATCTATGACTTCACCCTCAACAACAACCGGAAACCCCGGCGGGTAAGGAATAATTGCCTGTGCACATACAAACCCCTCTGCCTCATAAATTTTTACCCTTCTTTTTTTCGCGTTGTCAACTTGGTATATTTTTAAAACCTTTTTCGGTCTCGGCGGTGATAAAAACTTTTTCTCAAGTTCTCTTTTTCCTTTTTCTTTTATTATATCATAAAAAAAGCTTTCCAAGATTTCAAAATTAAAAAGAGCATCCACCAGAGAAAAATAAAATAGAATCCTATTTTGGTCAAAAAGCTCTGGAACAATAGAATACCTCTCCAAAAGATTTTTTACAAAACTTTGATTTTTCCCCGCTTTGCCAAAGTTCAAAAGAAGTTTTAAAACATCTACATCTCTGTAGACATAGTTTGTATACTCCAAGACTGGCTTGCACAGCTTTTCAAGTTTTCCTTCAAGCTCTTTAAAAAGCTGTCTGCCAAACATTTTTGAAAACTCTATGCCATACTCACTCCAAGCAAGCAGCACATACGACGGACTTGTTGTATGAAGATAACCTAAATAAGCAGAAAGTTTTTTATTATCGTTATTTGATAAATTAGACAAAAGCAGTGCAGACTGGTTTGGACATGGCAATGTTTTGTGAAGACTCAAAATGCATATGTCAGCCCCCAAATCCAGTGCTGTTTTTTTCCCTGCAAATTTGTAATAACCGCCGTGAGCTTGGTCAACTATGAGCTTTTTTTGATATTTCTTTGCTATATCTGAGAGCGCTTGTACATTCTGCTCAATGCTATAATATGATGGTGAGGTTATTACAACAATTTGAGATTTTGAAGTTTGAAGGACACTTTCAAAGTGTTTTTCGTCGATATATGTAAATATTCCTAAAGAATCATCGTACTGTGGATATATATATTCTATGTCAAGTTTTAAAATCTTTGCAATATTATATATGCTTTTGTGAGCATCTCTATTTATAAGTATACCGTCATACGGATTTGAAAATGCAGCAATTGAGGCTTGCAGAAGGTGTGTTGAACCCTGAAGAGACAAAAAACTATAATTTGATCCAAAAAACTCGTTTATCCCATCTAAAAATTCCTTTATATAACCTTTTGGGTCCAATAAGTTGTCTGTACAGAAGGTTTCTGTGACATCAAAGCTGGGAAATATATTTTTAATTGCATCTGGGAAAATCTCTTCTTTACCTTTGTGACCTGGCATGTGAAGACGCAAAAAATTGTAACTCTTAAGAGCACTGAAAATCTTAAGATTATCTAAAATCTTGCGCATACTCTCTTGGTCCAACTTCATATATATCTTCCCCTTGACTATCTATTGCAACAATGCAGGGTAAATTTTCCACTTCAATCTCACGAATTGCCTCTGCACCAAGGTCTTCAAACATAACTATTCTTTGAGATTTGACACAGCTTTGAATCAAAACTGCAGCACCACCAAATGTGGCAAGATAAATGCTACCGTGTTTTTTAATTGCCTCTTTTACAGCCTCATTTCTTTTTCCCTTACCAATCAAAACCTTTATCCCAAGCTCAAGCATCATGGGAGTAAATACATCCATCCTGCCTGCTGTTGTGGGGCCACATGGTCCTATTACTTCACCTGGCTTTTCAGGACAGGGACCCATGTAATATATCGCACCGTTTTTAAAATCTATTGGGATTTTACTTCCTTTTTGAATCATTTCAAAAAGCCTTTTGTGAGCGGCGTCCCTTGCAACAAAAAGTTTACCGCTCACCAAAATTTCTTGACCACATCTTAGACTTTTTATCTCTTCAGGACTTTGAAGCGGAACAAAAATCCTGTTCAATTTCTTTTTCGCCCTTCCTTTCGTATACGCATAATTATCTTTAAATCTTATTTCAATTTACAATTTAAAGACCGGGCACTTGATTTTATACCCGGTCATGAGTATTTAAAAACTAATCTCTTGGCTTTGGAGCATCAACTGGACATACATTTGCGCATGCACCGCATGAGATGCATTGTTCTTCGTTGATGACATACTTCCCATCGCCAGGGGATATGCACTGAACAGGGCATTCACTCTCACATGCGCCGCATGAAATACAATCATCTGTGATGTAATATGCCATTTTATCTTTGCCTCCCTTTTTGAAATTAGATTTACTTTTATAATAATACCACGATTTTGAGGTTTTTAAAATAGATTTTTAATTAGGTTTTTAAAGAAATCACAGAGCAAATATCCTAAAACTCCTCTTTTACTGAAAGTGGTGTTTGGGTTGCCAAAAACAACAAGGGAGTTTTGCACTGGACCCAGATGTTCATAAGACCGTATAAGTTTTCAAATTAAGAAGGGGGCTGTTAAAAAGATAATTAGATAACCCCCCTTCTTACAATATATGGTTTTGATTTGTCTTGCCCATAATTTCTAAAAAAATTTAATTTTACTTAACTTTTTCCTTGCAAAGCTTGTACTCCAGTGAATCCACAAGCGCAATCCAGCTTGCATTTACAATGTCGGTTGAAACACCTACAGTTGACCATGTGTCTTTTCCGTCTGTTGACTCAATCAGAACTCTTACTTTTGCAGCAGTTGCAGTCTCTGCATTCAGTACTCGCACTTTATAGTCAACAAGATGAACCTCTTTGAGCTCTGGGTAGAATTTTTCCAAAGCCTTTCTCAAAGCACTATCTAAGGCATGAACAGGACCATCACCTTCTGCAGCAGTGATTGCTGTAACACCATCTACTGCAATTTTGACAATTGCAGATGAACTGTACTCCACCGCCGGCTCGTTAATTAAAACCTTAAACTCTTTGAGAGTAAAAAATGGCTCATAAAGCCCAAGCTTTTTCCTAATTAGCATCTCAAATGAGGCTTCTGCTGACTCAAACTGGTACCCTTCATTTTCTAAACGCTTTAGCTCATCAATAATCTCTTTTGTAACAGGTGAGTCTTTTGTAACTGTCGGGTCAATCTCTCGAATCTTGTCAAGAATTGTAGCTCTTCCTGCAACCTCAGACAACACTATCCTTCTTGTATTTCCAACAACTTCAGGATTGATATGCTCAAACGAAGCTGGATTTTTCTTGACAGCATCAATGTGCATTCCGGCCTTGTGAGTAAATGCATACGCTCCAACATATGGTGCTCTTTCGTTTGGAATCATGTTGGCAATCTCTGCAACATACCTTGAAAGAGATGTAAGGTGTTTTATATTCTCATCAGGGATACATTTAAACCCAAGTTTTAACTGAAGATTAGGAATTAGTGTGATAAGATCTGCATTACCACATCTTTCGCCATATCCATTTATAGTCCCTTGTACTTGGCGAGCACCTGCCAAAACTGCCATGATTGAGTTTGCAACAGCCATACCAGTATCGTTGTGACAGTGAATTCCAATCAATGTCCCAGGAAACATCTCAACAACTTCCTTAGTGATGTTATAAATATCCATTGGGAAAGTACCACCGTTTGTATCACAAAGGTCTAAAGAATCTGCCCCGGCTTCTTTTGCAACTTTTAAAGTTTCCAATGCATACTTTTTGTTATTCTTATAACCATCAAAAAAGTGTTCAGCATCAAATACAACGTATTTGCCCAAGGACTTTAAATATTTTATTGTATCATAAATCATTTGAAGATTCTCATCTTCTGTTGTTCTTAGCACTTCTATTACATGAAAATCCCATGACTTTCCAAAAATCGCAACAGCTTCAGTATCAGCTGCAATTAATGATTGAATGTTTGGGTCATCTTTCACGTCAATGCCCACTCGCCTTGTTGAACCAAAGGCGATGAGCTTTGCATTTTTAAGCTTCATTTGTTTTACCCTTGCAAAAAACTCCTGGTCTTTGATGTTAGAACCCGGATTGCCTGCCTCAATAAATTTCACACCAAACTTGTCAAGTCTTTCTACAATTTTGAGTTTATCTTCCAGAGTATATGAAATTCCACCTGCCTGAGCTCCATCTCTTAAAGTCGAATCATAGATGATGATTGTCTTATTATCTTCCACTTTGTTTTCCCTCCTTTTTGATATCAAAAAAGCCCAGCCTGTGATTTTTTAGGCTGGGCTTTAAAACTCAAAACTCATTCGAAACAAAACTCTTTATCAATTCAACCATGCCCTAAGGGTCTTTTCAAAAAACCTCTTTGATCATACACAGGCCAAAATGGGTGCAATGCGGCATATGAAATTTTATAAATCAATCTAATTATTCTCTTTCTAATTATCGAAATAATGCCAATTATTGTGATTGCGCCGCATATTCGTATTATCATTTTTTGCACCCCTTTGACCCTTAAAATTTTATTTGCTAATTATTTTAAACCCAATTTGTAAAATTGTAAAGAGTCAATTTTACTCTTCTGAAATTTTATACAGCATCTTATTTATAGCATTTACATACGCTTTGGCACTTGCTTCTAAAATATCGGTCGAAAGTCCTCGACCCAAGAAAGCCTTGCCGTCTTTCTTAATTCTGACTGTTACCTCGCCAAGAGCATCTTTACCTTGTGTCACAGCTTTTATACTATAATCGTCAAGTTCAACCTGAAGTCCTGTTATTCTATCTATTGCCTTAAAGATTGCATCAACAGGACCATCACCTGTTGCCGCCTCTTCAAACTCTTCTTCTCCGGACTTTATCTTGACAGATGCTGTTGAGATCAAGTCATTTCCGCTTATAATCTGGAACTTAATAAGCTCGTATGTCTCTGGGATATTGAGGGATTTTTGCTCTAAAAGTGCTTCTATGTCTTTGTCAAGCACAACCTTCTTTTTGTCTGCCAAAACTTTAAACTTTTCAAATGCAGCATCAATCTCTTCTCTTGTAAGGTCAGTGTATCCAAGCTCTTTTAACCTTTCTTCAAATGCATGACGACCTGAATGCTTGCCTAAAACCATCCTGTTTTTAGGAAGACCAATTGAAACAGGATCAATAATCTCATAAGTAGACCTTTCTGAAAGTACTCCATGCTGATGTATACCAGATTCATGCGCAAATGCATTTGCTCCAACAATTGCTTTGTTTGGCTGAACAAATATACCTGTGAGTGATGATACAAGTTTGCTTGTTCTGTAAATCTGAGTTGTGTCAATCAAAACATCAACATTATAGAAATCTTTTCTTGTTTTAAGAGCCATTACAATTTCTTCTAAAGCAGCATTACCTGCTCTTTCTCCAAGACCGTTTATCGTACATTCAACCTGGTGAACACCTTCTTCAACAGCAGCCAGTGAATTTGCAACAGCAAGTCCTAAGTCGTTATGGCAGTGAACTGAAATTTGAACCTTGTCAATGTCAGGAATGTTTTCTTTTATAGCCCTTATAATTCTTTTCATCTCTTCTGGTGTTGTGTAGCCAACTGTGTCGGGAATGTTTATTACTGTTGCACCAGCTTTTATAACTGCATCAAATACTTTTATCAAAAATTCAATTCTTGTTCTTGTTGCATCTTCGCAAGAAAACTCTACATCTGACACATATTTTTTTGCATATTTTACCATTGCAACTGCTCTCTCAAGTACTTCCTCTTCTGTCATCTTGAGCTTGTATTTCATATGAATATCACTTGTTGCAATGAAGGTGTGAATCCTCGGCGCTTGCGCGTTTTTGAGTGCTTCATAAGCTCTGTCTATGTCCTTTTCTACTGCTCGCGCCAGAGATACTATAACTGCATCTTTTATATTTTCAGATATTACTTTTATTGCTTCAAAATCACCTGGAGATGCTATTGCAAAACCTGCTTCTATCACATCAACTTTGAGTTTTTCAAGCTGTTTGGCAATCTGCAGTTTTTCATTGACGTTGAGAGACACACCTGGTGTTTGCTCACCATCTCTGAGTGTTGTATCAAAAATTTTTATAACTCTGTTTCCCATTCAGAACCCCTCACCTTTATTCTTTTATAGGCTTTATCCACGGCATCATCTTTCGAAGTTCCTTACCTATCTGCTCTATTAACAGATTTTGCTCTCTTTTTCTTATGCTGTTAAACTCCGGTCTTCCAGCCATATTTTCTAATATCCATTTCTTTGCAAATGTGCCATTTTGAATTTCTTCCAATACTTTTTTCATCTCTTTTCTTGTCTCTTCTGTAATAATTCTCTTACCTGTCATATAATCGCCATACTCCGCAGTATCTGATATTGAATAACGCATAAGTGAAAGTCCACCCTGCCAGATAAGGTCAACTATGAGTTTCATCTCGTGCAGACATTCAAAATATGCTATTTCTGGCTGGTAGCCTGCTTCAACAAGTGTATCAAAACCTGCCTTGATAAGCTCTGTAAGACCTCCACACAAAACTGCCTGTTCACCAAAAAGGTCTGTTTCAGTCTCTTCTTTAAATGTTGTTTGAATTATTCCTGCTCTTGATGCACCAATACCTTTTGCATATGCCAAAGCAATATCAAGAGCTTTGCCTGTGTAGTCCTGATGAACAGCAACCAATGCCGGCACACCTTTTCCCTCTTCGTACTGGCTTCTGACTGTATGCCCTGGTCCTTTTGGAGCTATCATTATAACATCAACATATGGTGGCGGTACTATTTGACCAAAGTGAATGTTAAATCCATGTGCAAATGCTATTGCCTTTCCTTCCTTTAAATTAGGTTCTATGCTTTCTTTAAATAGCTTTGGCTGTTTCTCGTCATTTACAAGAATCATTATTACATCTGCAACCTTTGCAGCCTCATCAGCTGTCATAACCTTAAGTCCATGACTTTCTGCCTTTGCCCAGGACTTGCTGCCCTGATAAAGACCAACAACTACGTTTATACCAGAATCTCTCAAGTTCAGTGCATGGGCATGACCTTGGCTTCCAAAACCAATTACTGCAACTGTCTTATCTTTTAGTAGGTCCAGATTGCAATCATGATCATAAAATATTTTTGCCATTTTACTCATCCTCCTCAGACTTAGATTTTGTTATTACTTTGTTTCCTCTCTCTATAGCAATAAGTCCTGTACGGACTACCTCGCGAATACCATATTGTTTCAAAAGCTCAATTAAAGCTTCAATCTTGTCTTCATCACCTGAAATCTCAATTGTAAGCGTTTCTTTTGATACATCTACAATGTTTGCTCTAAAAATCTCTGTTATTTGAATAATGTCTGAACGCGTTTGAGAATTAGCATTAACCTTTATAAGCGCAAGTTCCCTTTCAACAGCCTCTTTCGGGTTTAGCTTTTTAATTTTTATCACATCAATAAGTTTATTAAGCTGTTTTGTCACCTGCTCAACAATATAGTCATCTCCATTTACGACAATTGTCATGCGCGATATGGCAGGGTCTTCTGTTACGCCAACAGCAAGGCTGTCTATGTTAAAACCTCTTCTTGAAAAAAGTCCTGCAACGCGGGACAGTACACCCGGGTGGTTCTCAACCAAAACTGAAAGTGTATACTTCACCTTCTTGCATCCCCCTATCACCAAAAATTTTTATCTAAGCTCACTCAAATCCTTAAGGTATAGTCGGCTCATCAGGGTCTGTTACAACCTCAAGCAAAAATGGTCCTTTATAACTCTTCATAACCGAAATAGCTTCTTTTAACTTTTCCTTGCTTTCAAGCCTCATACCTTCAATTCCATATGCCTTTGCCAATATCATAAAGTCAGGGTTACCATCCAGGCATGTTGCTATAAATCTGCCTGTGCATCTTCTCTTCTGAAGTTCATATACCATTCCAAGCCTTGTGTTGTTGAACAGAACAATTTTAACCGGCACCTGTTCTCTTTTTATTGTTGCAAGCTCTTGCATAAGCATCTGAAAACTTCCATCCCCGGTTATTGCAATAACCTCATCATCTGGACTTCCAAACTTCGCACCAATCGCTGCTGGAACACCATATCCCATTGTTCCAAGTCCACCTGATGTAATAAAAGTTCCCGGTCTTTTTATATACAAATGGTGTGCCGCCCATATCTGGTGCTGACCAACATCTGTTGTGATTATATATTCTCCATCATACTGAGTTGAAATTTCACGAAGTACATCATAGGGATGAAGTTTTCCATCGTCTGGCAGAATTTTCTTCTGCGCCTTTATCTCAGCAGCCCAGAATTCTTCTCTTTCTGAAATCCTCTTGTTTATTTCTGAAAGAACATACTTTGCATCGCCAACAATTGGGATATTAGTATCAACATTTTTACCAATCTCAGCAGGGTCAATATCTATATGGATAATTTTCATATTGTCAGTAATCTTTGTATCACCTAACGCTCTGTCTGCAAGCCGTGCTCCAACCACAATTAAAAGGTCTGCCTGTCTCAAAGCAAGATTTGCTTCTCTCTGCCCGTGTGAACCAATCATACCAAGATAGTATGGATGATTTGTCGAAATAGCTCCAATCCCCATTAAAGTTGAAATAACTGGAATCTTTTGCTTTTCAACCAGTATTCTTAATTCTTCAGAAGCCTTTGAAGCAATCACACCGCCACCACTGCATATAACCGGTTTTTTGGCAGCTTCTATAGCTTCTACCGCCCTTTTTATTTGTAAAGGATGCCCCTTTTCCCTCGGCTTGTAACCCGGTATCTCAATTTCTCTCGGAATTTCAAATTCAATCTCCTGCATCTGAACATCTATGGGGACATCTACTAAAACAGGTCCTCTTCTTCCTGTTGAAGCTATATAAAAAGCTTCCTTTAATACTCTTACAATTTTTTTAGGATCTTTCACAAGATAATTATGCTTGGTAAAAGGAGCTGTCGCTCCAGTAATGTCCACTTCTTGAAACACATCTTTTCCAATTAAACTTGAATTTACCTGACCTGTAATTGCCACTATAGGAACTGAATCCATATATGCAGTTGCGATACCAGTTATAAGATTTGTAGCACCAGGCCCAGAGGTTGCAACGCACACACCTACTTTTCCTGTTGTACGTGCATATCCGCTCGCCTCATGAACTGCTGCCTGTTCTGTTCTCACAAGGACATGCTTTATATCAGAGCTATAGAGTGCATCATAAAATGGATAAATTGCAGCGCCAGGAATACCAAAGATTATCTCTACACCTTCACTTTTTAAAACCTCTACCATTGCCCGTGCTACCGTCATCTTTACCTTCATCAAAACCACCCTTTATATATGAAAAGTCCGACCATGCTACCCTTCTTGTCGGACGTAATTTCTTTAAATCTTGCAGCCTTGAGAAGAAATTTTGAATTATTTTAGCATGTATTTTTATTTGTGTCAAGGAAATTGTGTGCCCCTACAGTAATGCGCTATCTTTTTAAATGCTAATTAGCGCTAATTTCTTAGTTGAAAACTGAGTGCAAAAATAATTTTTAATTTTAATTATTCCTGTTTTTTTGCAAATGCTTTCTCAACCACCCTGTCAGAAAGCCTTGGAAAAAGCCGTGTGAAAAGAATAAATAGATAATCTTTTTTTGATGTGTAAATTTCTATTTTTCCCTTCTCAATTCCCCTTATAATTCTTTTTGCTGCAATCTCAGGCAAAAGTCTGGAAAGCCTCACTTCATTTTCAGGATAAGGCTTACCCAAAGCATTTTTTCTAAAGTCTGTTGAAATTGAACCCGGATATGCACACAAAACAGAAATCCCATCTTTTTTAAGCTCAAGTCTTGCAGCATCAGCTAAGGTTGATAGAGCAGCTTTTGAAGCCGTATAACCTGCGGTAAATGGAACAGGTCTTTTAACACCGAGCGAACAAATATTTACAATCGTACCTTTACCTTGTCTTTTAAAAAATGATATTCCATACTGCATCATGTAAAAAGCACCAAAAAAGTTGGTATCAAATACCTTTCTAAGATCAAGCTCATCTATTTCTTCAACCTCACATCTCAAACCAACACCTGCGTTGTTAATTAATAAATCTGCTGTTTTCAGCTCATCTTCTACAGTTTTAAAAATATATTTACAATCTTTCTTAACAGTTACATCAGCCTTTATTAAAAAGAGATTTTCAGCAAAACTTACAAGCTCATTTTTAAGCCCTTTTAATGACTCTTCTGACCTTGAAATAGCAACAACTTTCGCACCTTTTTCAAGCAAAATCTTTGTTATTGCCTTCCCCAAACCTGATGTTGCCCCTGTGATGATAACTGTCTTGTTTAGCCAAAAATTTGCTTTCATGTTGGATTTTCACCCTTTTAGAATAAGTTAAATTTATGAAGACTTCATTGAATTAGTATTTAGCATAATACATTTTAGCATATTTCAATCTCATCTCCTACACCACAAATCTTAAGCTTATTTGGAAGATTGCCTGCAAAATAAATTAATGTCTCTATACCAGAACAGTGAAGAGGTACAAGTTTATAGATTTTCTTTTCCCTGAAAAACTGACAAAGCCTTTGCAAATCATCTTGTCGAAAGTCTTTTGAATGAAAACCACCAATAACTGCAAAGATGTTCTGAGAAAAATATTTTTCTACTTTTTCTATAATATTCTCAATTCCATTGTGACTGCAGCCAACAATCACAGCAATTTTCCCATCTTCCTTTATCACCAGCGACTGTTCTTCTAAAAACAAATCACTTTGAAACCGATCATCTTTGAGAATATAAAACTCATCAGATTCCTTACCTGAGGTAACATTCACCATAAAAATACCATCAAATATCTCATAGACATCTTTATCGACAATCTTAAACTTTGACATATCAAGCTTTTCAAAATTTTCACCTATAAATTTATACTCGCCTTCTCTTTTTGCAAACTTTTTTTCGAAAAACCCTGTGTGCACCCAAATAGGACAACTTGTTTTTTCAATAAGAAATTTAAGTCCGCCTGTGTGATCATAATGAGCATGGCTAAGGACCACAGCATCAAAATCAAAACCCACACCCATTTTCTCAATGTTTTTCAAAATAGCATTTGTTTGCCCACAATCAAACAAAATCTTTTTCCCATCCTTTTCAATAAAAAGCGAAAGACCATGTTCTGCTAAATACCCACCTTTAAATGTCCAGTTGTTAATAAGTATTTTGACTCTCAATTTTCAAAACCCCTCTTTCTAATTTGCCATTGGTATTGTTAACGCAAAAAATTATTAGTTTGTTCTATGAACAATTTTAACTTTAAGTAGCTGTTGTGCATTTTTCCATAAAATCTTTTCTTTTTCTTCTTCAGAAAGTCTTAAGCTATTTACATACTCAACTTCTCTTTTCTGATCCTTCCAGGGAGAGTCTGTTGCAAATAAAATCTTATCTATACCATGTTTTCTGAAAATCTCTTCGAAATTTTGTATTTGAACCTCACCAAAGAAAAAGGATGTATCAAGATACACATCTTTACCTATCAAACACTCAAGCGTTTCATCAAAAAACCTATATCCACCCATATGCGCTGCAACAATCTTTGCACCTGAAAAATCTTTCAAAACTCTTTGAAGCCTTTCTGGTGTGCAGTGGTAGGGAGGCATATAAGCCGGGTCAACTCCACTGTGAAAAAGTATAATCATATCGTTTTTTGCAATAGCATCATAAATGGGGTACATCTTTTTATCATCTACAAAAAAATCCTGATAATCAGGATGAAATTTTATTCCGGCAAAACCGTTTTCTTTTAACCACCTTATTTCCTCTTCCCACATATCAAACTCAGGGTGAACTGTGCCAAAACAAATTATGTCGTTGTGTTCTTCCATCACAGACAATGCCCATCTGTTAATAGTCATTGTTTGCTGAGGTTTTGTTGCAATGGGCAGAACTACACATATGTCAATTCCAGCTATTTTGCTGGATTCTTTCAAACCTCTCAAAGTCCCATCATGATAATATGGCATACCAGAGTTTTGGGAAAGTTTTGACATTGCTCTTGGTGCCAAATCATCTGGAAAACAGTGGGTATGGAAGTCTATAATCATACTCTCCTATTCTCCTTTTTTCTTTTCTGAATTTTTCACTTAATTATTGCAAGTATTTTTCATTTTCAGGTGGCTGGAGTGAAAATTTTTTAAACTTATCTCTTAGTTATAATATTTTACCATAGTTTTCTTATCATTTCTTCACAAAAAAATTTTGTTCATTATCAAACTTTATATTTAAAATTGTCAATTGACTTTTTAGTGTTTGCTGGGTTAAACTTTTATAACAAGCAAAAAATAGATGAAAATAGGGGGTTATGAGGAAAATGAAAAGTATTGAATTTGCTTCTAACAATTTTAATTTGATTTTTAAAAATAGCTCTTACCTTCAAAACCTGTCAGCCCAAAAAAGTACTGAAGAGCAAATTCCAAAAAGCTATTTTTCTCATTCAAATCAAAACACAGCACAAAACAACTCTAAAATTTCGCCTGCCTATGTTTATGAAAAAGGTTCTTCTGCTAATGAGTTCTATGGTAAAATAGTCTATGAAAAATATAGTTCAAATCACTCTTTGCCGTCTTCAAAAAGTGGCAGTTCTATTCAAGATCTAAATAATAGCAGCAAAATTCTAAATTCAAGTAGTTCAGTTGAAAAAACTAAAACCAATGAAACAAAAAAACTAATCCAAGTAAAGAATTCTGGGAGCAGCGTATTGACAAATGGATATTCCCTTTAGAGTCTAAAAACTTAATCGTAGCTGAACCCACAAAAGAAGGAAGACAATTCGGTGCTCCTCGAGATAAAAGTAGAACTCATGCAGGAGTTGATCTTTTAGTTGGTTATTATGATGAAAATAAACGCAAGTTTATTGGTAAAGAAAATGTAGAAGTATTAGCAATGACTAATGGAACAGTCACTGCTATTTATGAATTCTATCCGGGAACAATGGCAATAGAAGTAAAAAACGATGATGGTTCTGTTATCAGATATGGTGAAATTAAACCAAATGTTAAAGTTGGAGATAAAGTGAAGCAAGGACAGGTTATAGGTAAAATTATACGTAATAGTAAAGGTGGTGATGCAATGCTTCATTTAGAAGTTTATAAAGGTGACAGTAGTGGATCGCTTACTCAAAAAAACAACAAAACATACAAATATGTTCCAGAGGCAAATTATGAACGCAGAAGCGATTTAATAAATCCAATGGATGTGTTAAGATTAAAAACAAAGAGTGAAAAGGAGATTAAAAAATGAGGAAAAAAATATTTGTTTTTTATTCAATTTTTGTTGGAATAATAATTATTGCAATGGGAATGTTTTTAATCTTTAAAGATGACCTTTTTGTTTTTAAAAATAACAAATCCATCTATACAAGAGAGGAGCCAGTTTTGTTAGAATTAAAAGATGAATTTACAAAGGGAGAATTGATAAAAAAATAGGAAAACCTAAAAAGGTTAAGAAAGAATGGTGGGGTGCTTATGGTGATTATGGGGAATATTGTTACTATGATTGGGGTAGCCTTTGGTTAGCACCAGGTGTTAAAAAGAATTCATTTTATATAATATACGCAGAGATTAACAAGAGAGGAATAAAAGGACCGAGAGGAATTGAAGTCGGAGATAGTTATAAAAGAGTGATAAATAAATTTAGATATAGTCCAGAAAAAATTGGTGGCAAAGAATACCTATACTATATCAAGCCAAAAACAAAAGATAATATCACACAATTTGGTTGCATAACCTATAATGAAAAAGGTGAAATTCACAGCATTTATTATCAAGACAGTCCCTATTATGAAATTGAATTTAAAATATCAAAAGGTAGAGTAAAGCAAATTGTGGCATATCATCATGATAATTAGAGGTGAAATATTTGAAAGCCAGAAAAAGAATTATTGTACTAATACCAATCATGATTTTAATTTTGCAATGCACCTTATTTTAAGCAATGATAAAAATGAAAAAATCTAAAAAGGCTATTACGATTACAGTGGTAAAAAAGGAAGTAAAGATATAACTTTGTTGGCTTTCCAGACGAAGAAGTAGTAAAATTCGCTACTAACATTCAAAAATATTTAATAAAAAACGACAAGAAAGCACTTGCAAAACTGATAGTGTACCCAATTGATGTTAAAATTGATGGTAAAAAGAAAAGTATAAAAAATGAAAAAGAGTTTATCAATAATTTTGACAAGATATTTAATGGCAATTTAAAAAAAGCAATTATCAATGCTGACCCTTTGTTTATGTTTGTAAATCAGTACGAAGCTATGTCGTAAGAAAATGGATATGATATCTGGTTTACAGGAGTACAAAAGAAGGACAAAAAGTATTACTTGCTTGATTTATACTATTAATAACTGATTATATTTTTGATTTGGAAATGAGCTACATCGATTTTTATTAATTGAACCCCTTAAGATGTGACTCTTTTTATTTGATTTATAAAGCCTATCTTCAAGAATTAACCCAATTTTTGCTTTATCCTTACATATTATTTTTGTCACTCTTATTAGACAATACTAACAATTCTAAAAGTATGACTTTATTAAATCTGACTATTGCGTTTTTTTGCTAATATTAATAGGTTGTTGAATAAAAATTATTACCAACAATACATAAAATGAGCAAAAGTTATTGATTCCATTCATATGCGAAAGAAAACTTCTTACCTTCTACTTTTCTGAGAAGTTGCTCAAACAAAAAAGTAATTAGTATCCAATCAATATACCTTTTATAATTCTTAAACCCCCTGACCCTTACATTCTCAAGATTATATTCACCTTTTAATTTACTAAATAGTCTTTCAATCTTTGTTCTATGCTTGTATAGCTTTTTGCCCTCTTCAGTTTCTAAAAATCTTATGTTATTTCTTCTAAAAACATTCTTAACATTGTTTTTATCTTTCATGTTTCTTCTGTTTATCCCGGCAACAAATTTAACTTTAAGCTCATTTGCTATATTAAACCATCTGCTACAATCGTATCCCGCATCTGCTAATACAATCTCACAGCCAAAGCCCCATGCTTCTTGCCAAAAGCTCTTCTTGTCTTGAGTCATGTTCATTTGCCCCTGTTAAAATCCAGAAAAGTGGTATTACTTCTTCTTTACCTGTACACAAAAGATGTAATTTGTATCCCCTGTAAAATCCTATTGTAATATGTATACCTACTTTTGCTTCTGAATCATTTTTGGCACTTTTCAAAGGTGTAGAATCTACTATCGCTATACCAATATCAGGTTCTATTTCAGCTATTAGTATCTCTCTTATATCTTGCATGTATTCTTCTTCTATTTTCCTTGACAACTTTGCAAAATATGAATAGTCCGGACTTTCTTCCATACCTATTGCTCTTTTAAACTCTGTGTCTTGATTTATTCGATATTCTAATTCTCTAAAACTCTTTATCCCCTTCTTAACTTTGTAAACCAGACAAGCTATTATTTGAAACAAATTAAATTTCCTTGGGCGTCCTCTTCTATTGTGCTTTATTCTCCTTGTCAGAGCTTCAGCAACCTTTTTCACTACAAAAAGTAGCTTTAAAAATTTCTTATTTTGTGCTTTAATATTCATGAGTATATTTTTCCCCCTTGTGTTTTGTGGTTGTTTTCTCTTAAATTAAATTATAACACAAGGGGCTTTTTTTCATTTGTTACTATGTTTACTTTATATGGTTATTTCTTTTATTCAACAACCTCATATTTTACCATAGTTTTCTTATCATTTCTTCACAAAAAAATTTTGTTCATTATCAAACTTTATATTTAAAATGTCAATTGACTTTTTAGTGTTTGCTGGGTTAAACTTTTATAACAAGCAAAAAATAGATGAAAATAGGGGTTATGAGGAAAATGAAAAGTATTGAATTTGCTTCTAACAATTTTAATTTGATTTTTAAAAATAGCTCTTACCTTCAAAACCTGTCAGCCCAAAAAAGTACTGAAGAGCAAATTCCAAAAAGCTATTTTTCTCATTCAAATCAAAACACAGCACAAAACAACTCTAAAATTTCGCCTGCCTATGTTTATGAAAAAGGTTCTTCTGCTAATGAGTTCTATGGTAAAATAGTCTGTGAAAAAACTCAAAGTAAAATCTGTGTACTTCAACAACAAGAAAATTCAATAAAAGCCATGAGTAACAATGTAACAAATAGCACATCTAAAAAAATAATCTCAGCCTTAACTATCCCATCTACTTTTAGAAAATTAGAAAATACTGTAAAAGATATTGACAAAAAAATTTCAGAACATTTAAAGAAAACAGAAATAAATGTTATAAGAAAAGACCTGAAGGCAGGGTTAGAAGCTTTAAGAGCAGTAAAAGGTAATGAGTTGAAATATGCAATAAACTTTTTAGAGCATTCTTTGCAAGATAAGCCTTCTGATATAAAAATTACAAATGAAAAGAGTGAATTGACTCAAAAAATAAAAAATAACATAGATTTATAAAAAAGCAAGGGAAAAGGTTATTTCAGTAGCTGAAAAATTACTTCCTACAATGAAAGTTGGGGAAGAAAAAGGGAAAGATCAAAATGGAGAATTTTTAAAAGTAACATTTTCTAAGGAGCAAGATTTAGATCTCTTTTTGGCAATAAACAATGCTAATCTGTATTTTAAAAAAGAGAGTGAAAATACTATAAGTATATGGCTTCACGATACCTATAACTTTGATAATAAAACCAAAAAACAAAGTTCAATAGAACAAATACCAGATCTATTAAAAGGAAAAATTAGCTTTGGAGAATGGTTAAATGAATTTGGAGAAGATTTGCAGCATATGGGGGTTGTCAAACCATACGAAATTTTTATCAAAATAGAAACAGTCAAAGTCAACATTCTTTTATAAACAAAGAAGGGAGTAATACTATGCGGGGAATAGGTAAAAAATTTTTGATAATATGTTTAATAATTGTTTTATGGATAATAGGGTTTTTAATTTTTATTATTGGTTCAACAGTATTTTTGATTTATGTTGTGCCTCACGAACCACCAAAGTATGTAAAAAACCGTGCGGAGTGGATTAGGTTGTATAAAATATTTGATACAGAGTTTCCTGAGCCAATAGAAGAAAAAAAATAGCCAAGTGTGAATTTGTAATCTTTGACTTGTTAATTTTCGATAAAAAAGACAAACGTAAATTAGAAAAGCTAACATCGAACTGGGTTTATGTTAAAGATAATAAAATACCAGAAAACACATACAGTAAAATACAAAATGACCCGGACAATGTATCTGGTAAAGTAAAAGAAAATATTGAAACTATTATATGGTATGCTAACCTTTTTTCTTTAGGTAAACACAAACTCCCTGATGACTGGAAACCACTTTTCTTTGATATTGAAGGAAAACGTGTATATGAAATTGGAGGTACAATCTTGAATGAAAAATTAGCTCAGAATATGCTCATAGAAATGAAAGAAGAATATAAGTTTTATAGATATTACAAAGCAACAAGGACTGGAACAAAAGCACTTTCTCTTTATTTTGTATATATTCCAAAAACTAATCATTTATATGTATTAGATGATGGTTACCATACTGAAAGGGTAGATTATATTAAAGAGAATTTACAGGAGTTACAAAATGAAAATAAATGAACTATGTCTTTAAAAGTTTGTTGAAAACAAAGAGTTAAAAAAGATGCAAAAACTTAGGGAAAAATATAGTTTAACATTTAAATGCTTATAGTTCTACTTATGGCCGTGATGTTTCTTATCATTCTCAGATTGTTCATGACAGAACAAGTGCAAATGGCATATATGATATATTAGTTGCACAGCATACTTCTAACGATTATAATGTTACCTTATATAATTACCTTTTTTATAATTGTCCTAAAGAAAATTGGATTATTCTCTATAAAATAAGTACTAATTAAAATTTTTTAAAGTAGAAAGGAGAATAGTAATGAATAAAAGAAACAAATTATTAATTTCTCTTTTCATAATATCTTTTCTTTTGTTATCAGTAGTGTGTATAAAATTCTATTTTTCGAATAATAATGCTTCTTTAACTAAGACTAATTCAAATCTTGTATACGCAAATATTGAAACAAGCAAAAATAGTAATGAACAAATTCAAAATTCATTAGATGAAAACCTCAAAAAAAGTTTTGAAGTTCTTTTAAAAACAGAAGATGTCAGACTAAATTACAATGTTCCTCCTGAAATTTTGACTCTTGATTATGAAAAATACTTCTCAGATGAAAAAGCCAAATATCTCTATAAGTTTATAAAAGATAACTTTTATAGTATTTATACAGATATGTACATTAAGCTTGATTATGAAACAAAGCAAAAATTCAAAAAGGGTTATGAAGAATACTTAAAAGAATATCAAAATAACATATTTAATATAGAAAAATATGCTCAATATAAAATTGATAAAGTTGCTATTTACTATTACGAAAAATTCCTTAAAGATTTAATTAAAAATCCTTCCGATTGGCAAAATATTTGGAAAGAATTTAGAACAATAGTCATTGAACATAAAGCAAGAAGTTTGCTTGTTAAGTTTGAACCAGATGTTAAAAAGAACATATTTTTCTCAACTCCTGAAGGTAAAGCATTAACCAAACAAAACAATTTAACAGAAGAAGCTATAGAGAAAGAGAGAGAAGAATACCAAAAGATATTAGAAGAAAAGAAAAAAGAAGTGGCACAAGAGCTTGATAAATGGGCAAAACAAAACGGAATTGTCGAATAAACTTCCAATTTCTGAGAATAAGAAATTATAAATATACTCAAGGGCTGTCCAAAAAGTTGATTGGATAGCCTTTCACTTTATTTTCCTCTATCCTTTCTCTATACTCTTATTTAACAATATTAGACTCATAACTTTGTGTAACTTGACTATTGCGTTTTTTTTTGCTAATATTAAAGTAAATAATTAACTTGAGAGGTGATTTCATCATATAAAACTTTTGCATTCTAATTCAACAATCTTATTCTTATTATTCTATTTTCAAATATACCAAAGAGTCGAGGGGTGATTTACTAAGGATTTCTAACAGATTAAAAACTATAAAAGCACAAAGTAAAACTTTATAGCATTCTATATTGCTATGGCATTTATAGGTTAAGTTATACAGAAATATAGAAGAAAAAACTTAAAGTTAAAACTCTTTCTATAGCAGCGAAAAAGTTTATGCAGAAAATACAAAAATTGGTTATTGTCTATGCTGAAAAGTTCTTTGGCATCTTCGGCTTTCTTAAGTTCATTCTGTTGTATGTGCCATGCGGTGCAGAAGTGAAACAGCATTTATATCCGATTCTGATCAAAATACAATGTAAGAAAGGAATTGTTGTTAAAATTGTGAATTGCAGTTATATAAATAATTAACTTGAGTAGGAGGAGGAGTATTATGATAGTTAGAAATAAAATAATTACTAAAATACTAGCAGTATTGATGATAATATCTTTTTCTCTTATTTCGAGTGCCTTTAATATTAAAGCGTATGCTGAAAACAATGAATTGATTGTTGATAATGGTATTTTAAGAGGAATACAATATAAAGGTGGAAATTTTGTTAAAGTTGATTCCGAAAATCAACTGGATTCTAAATTGATAATTAAAAAAATGCAAATAAAAAATGATGAGCTTATTTTAGAAGCTGTAATAGAAAATAAAAATATGCAAAATTTAATTCAAGCAACTGGAAAAATATATTATTCTCAAAACATGATGTTGAAGAAAACAAGATCTCTAACAGTATTATTTAACAATGAAGGAGATTACAAAATATTATCATTTATAATTGAAAATAACGCCAATGAAGGACTTCTTCTTCCTGTAAATAGAAAACTTAAAAATAAAACTGTGGCTAAAATAGCAGTATTGTGCACAAAAACAAATGATATTTTCTACTTTGAAGATGTTTTCCCCAACATAAATAAATTATCAAGGCTATATACTCTTGCTAAAGAGCCAGCTGAAACTTATAATAAAGATGAAATTGATAAATCAGGTATAGAAATTGGCAAAACAAACATTGACGATGCTGACAAAGTAGGTTTTTCTGAAAATTGGTTTATGCCTTTTATCGCAAACAGTAATACTTCCCAGCTTGAAGAAACCAAAGATGTTAGCCTTAAGGAATCTCAAATTGTTAGTCTCACAACAACATCTCCAGTACCTGGTGTTCCCGTGAGTGACTTTATTACTCTTGGTAAGAAAGTATATAATGATAATGACAATTACGGTTACTACAAAAATACTGTGGAATGGCCAGTAGGAAGCGGAAATAGACTTACAACTTTATTGAAATGGGGATATACATGTAATAAGCCAAATACAATTACTGCTTCAGCTTCAAGAGGCACAGGCTCTGCACAGTTTAATATCCTAACCGAAGCTCAATATATTTATCTTGCATATAATGGTTCAATTCAATTATTTGATAATAGTTCCTATTTAAGAATAAGAAATTTATATATGCAAGTAGGAATTGGGTCTGGAAATACCGATATATTTTCTAAAATTACAAAACAGGCAAGCTGTAGTTCTGGAACATTAAATATTTCTTGGAGTTCATTGATTGGACTGTTGCCGTTTGGAGATACTTTTAGTAATGCAGTTAGTTTTTTTAGTGCAATTGAGTATAAAGTAGAAAATAGTTCAGCTGGTACTACTACCTATCCTATAACAGTAAACGGTCAACTACTACAATATGGAAAAGTTGTTAGAGGGCATAAGGCTACTATAGGCTCAAACGATTACTTATATACAGAAGGGCAACAATTACTCTTAGAATATGAAGTTTGTGTACCTTTGGATAAACCAAGAGTTTCAGGAAATCGTGTATTTCACAATGGATTTTATTTTGAAATATATTCACGCCATCCAGTTTGGTTAACATATAGTGTATTAGAAGCAACTGTAAATAAAACAGTTACAAACAATTATTATGTTCAATAATGTTAAAGCATATAATACGAACGTACTGCATAAGCCATGAATTATGCAGTACGTCCATATATTTTTTTATTTTTTTCGATATATTGAGAGAGGTGAAAATGCATGAAGAGAAAATTAATTTATATCCATATAGCTTTCTTGATTATAATCGCTTTGATTTTATCTATTTTCTATAAAAATTACTCAGTAATAAAGATGCGTTATATTAACGCTTTTAATGATATAAAAGTTACGGCTTTTAATGAAATAGCTGAAGTCGCATATTGTACAAAGTATATAATAGATAATTTTGATAAAGACGGGTTTTCTATGGAAAATATATCGTATTTAGAGCTTAAAGTAAAATTTGTTTTTTTAGCTATAGATGCACTTATGTTTGCACGTATTGATTCTTTTGAGATAGATAATTATGGTACTAAATTAATCTCAATGTACAATACATTTTCTCTTTTTGATAGATTTTTGACAAAAGTTATTGAACATATCAAAGATGGAGGCAAGCCTTTTAATTTATTTGACAACAATGATAACAAGTTTTTAATAAAAACTAAAAAAGATATATATAACGAGTTTTTATTTTATCACGACCTTTTTTCAAAATTAGACTTACACGTAACAAAGTCTTCTACAGGTACTGAGTTATTTAATAAGATTATTAAAACCTGGGATATTGAAAAGGCAAACAAAATAGTATACCCTTCTGAAAGAAATTAAAAAGAACTTTTAGCTTGCAACAGTTTATGTAAAAAAATATTAACTAAAATTATCTTAAACATTAAACTCTTCTTAGGGCTGCTATGTTTATGGAAACAATAAGCAGTCATTATTTTTATGATTTATTTTAAGGTTTCTAATACAAGCTTTTGGGTATAAATATCTTTGAGAAAAATTTTATAAAAAGGAAAGACTTTGTGATGAGCAAAAAAATGCAGGAATAACACCATTGATTATCACAAGTAATGTAAAGGTAAATAATGTAGATACTATTATTGTAAATTGTAAATAGTTCTACAAAACTTAAAATTTTAGATGAAGCTCAATATGTCTACCTTGCATATAGAGGTATTTTGAAATAGGAGGAGAATGGATGAAGAGAAAAATCATTTTTAACCATATAGTTTTCTTGATTATAATAGCATCAATTTTTTTCATTCTCTTTAAAAATTACTCAAAAGAAATAAATTACCTCAATAAGGCTTTGAATAATCTGAAAGCAGAAGCCTTTTTAAAAATACGAGATATTTCATGGAATTCTGCACCGGATGATATAATATCTAATAGAAACAGTATTATTCTGGAACGCATTTTGTATTTGAAATCTGAAGCAGAATGCATGTCGTTTATTATATCTGCTTTGGAGTATATAGATACCGATTCAAATAATGTTCCTTACTACAAGGCAAAATTACATTCAATGTATTCTACATTTTCTAATTTTGTAACATTTTTGAGTAAAGTTTATGATTATATTAAAGATGGAGAAAAACCTTTTAATTTACCTAATGACAAAGATACTAAATTCATAATAAAAACTAAAAAAGACATTTATAATGAATTGCTGTTGTATCATGATTTTTTTTCAAAATTAGATACAAACGTAATAGGACCTATTTATGGTAATGAGGTATTTAATAAAATTATTGAAAAATGGAGCATTGAAAAGGCAGATAAAATAATATACCCTTCTAAAAGAATTCAAAAATAAATAATTAGCTTGTGAAACTTTTGCAAAAATTTAAATACCAGGAGGAAGATGAATGAAAAGAAAAATTATTTATATTCATATAATTTTTCTGATTATAATGGTGTTAATTTTGTCTTTTCTATATAAAAATTATTCAATAAGAAGAATATCTTTTGAAAAGGCTTCGGAGAATTTAAAAGTTAAGTTACTTTCAGAAATACAAAGTGCTGTTAAACTAACAGATTATATAATATCTAATTTCGATAAAGATGGTTTTTCTGAGGAAAACATATTGCTTTTAGAATATAAATCTAAGGTTATCTATGAATCTATTAGACACATCTTGTCTGCTGTAGAAATTGATAAAGACAATGATTATTTTATAAGAATACGTTCAATAGAGAATACATTTGAAATTTTATTTGTATTTTTAAATAATGTTTACAATTACTATATTAAAGATGGAGGAACTCATTTTAATCTACCTAACAGCAACAAAATAGTAATAAAGTCCAAAAAAAATATTTATAATGAATTACTCTTGTATCATGACCTCTTTTCAAAATTAGATATTACCAATAAAGAAAATTATAAAGGTATTGAATTGTTCAATAAAATCATTGAAAAATGGGATACTAAAAAGGCAGAGTTAATAATATATCCCGATGAAAGAACTTAGTAACAACTATTATTTTTTCAGCAGTCTATTCTAAATTGTTTTTCTACACTGTAGATATTACATTTAAACAATTTTCGTTTTTATGATTTTTTTAGTTTTCAATCTTTCGAATTTGGGTATAAATATTTTTGAAAGTAAAATTTTATAAAAGGAGAGACCTTGTAATGAGCAAAAAGATTGAGAACATACTGAGATTTGGAATGAAGATGGAGAAAAATGCGCAAGACTTTTATTCTTTCTATGCAAATAATCTGCAAGATGAAGGGCTAAAGAAACTTTTCGAAGAGTTTGTAAAAATTGAGCAAGAACATTATAAGTATCTTGAGAATATTCTAAAAAGTCTGGACAGTCAAGAACCACCAATTTCAATCTCATGGGTTGTAGATGACCAGAACAAAATGGTAGACCCGCACATATTAGTTGATAACTCAGTGATTTTGGAAACTGACTTTTCAGACCTTACAATTTTAAGGCTTGCATACCTGATTGAGGGTGACTTTGCCGCATTTTACAAACATGCTGCTGAAAAGGTTGAAGATAGCAATGTAAAAGGTTTGCTTCTACATCTTGCAAAGTGGGAAGAGGAGCATGAAAAATATTTCAAAGAAAGGTATCATAGCCTTATGAAAAAAGAGTGGAAAGAAATTGATTTGTTCTAAAAAAGACCTACAAAAAGCAGTAAGGGAGCAGTCTTTATTATATTTTTCAGACAGCTCCCTTTAAATATTTGTTTGGATTTTTTGAACATAGTTTTACTTTTGTCTATTTCTAACATGTTTGTAGAATAGATGCTGGTAAGAAAATTTCCACTTTGAGCATATAACAACAATAGCAGTCATGATTAGCAAGGATATAGCAATCATGACATTCTGAGTTCTTTCTTTTTTGGTAGCAATAAAGTATAATGTCTTTGATGGGTCTTCCCCACCCATCATTATCTTTTCAGGTGCTTCTCTCATCAATCTACTTCTTTCTTCTATAGCGTTTAAAATTTGAACTGGTATTTCATTTAATGCATCTTTTATTATGCCAAAATCCCATATATGATTTTCGTAACCTTTTGCACCAGCACACCACCAATTTCCATCACCTGATACTGCGTATAATGTCATTTCTTCAATATTGACAATTTTTACATCGCTCTTTATGCCCCGCTGTGCCAAATATTTTTCCAAATTATTCACTGCATTACCCAATGAATCATCACCTAACACTCCAGTATTTACTATATAATTGTTCATTTTACTATCCCACTCGATAAGAAGATGTCCAACAGGTACATTATCATAATACACAATTCTTGCCCATCCCTTGTCTACAAATTCAGTATTAAGAACATCTCTCCATGAGTCAAACTTCAAATTTTTTATTTTATTTTTTACCTCATCTCTTACAATATGATATGGACGCCCATTTTTAGCTATTTTAACTTCAGTTGGGATATGAAATACCCTGTAATATTCATACTCTTTGCTCAACTTGAATTTTTCAATGTTATACGGTCCATTTATATTTGTTATTTCATTTAACGATTGCAGCGCAGGTGAGTCTTTTGTACAATTTTTAATAAGAGAACTGATATAAAGATTGAGCCATGACTCGGCTAAATACTGCCTTCTGAGTATATTAATTTCATCATTATGTTCGATTGAATAGCTTGCTCCAGTAGCTGAAAATGTCGTAAAGAAAAGCAACAAAAAGGTCATTACAAAACCAATATATACCTTATTCTTTTTCATTTTATTTCACCCTCGTTTTTTAATCCTATTTCATTTAAGAACCTTTAATTATAATTTATAACTGCTGTTTTAAATTTCAATTCACAATATTGTTTTTTTTGCAATATTTTGCACTCAATCTTGCATTATTTTGTCTTGCCAAAGATAAAAATTTACCTTGGACTGTTTTCTGTTTTTAAATTAAACCAATTACTACATTTTTTGCACTCTAATTACACACTTAAAAAACAAACATAAATCCGAAGGGAAAAGTCACATGAAATGACTGTTGTGAACTGATTCAAAGTTATCTTTATTGGGCATAAAAACCTCTCGCAAAGCTTTAAAATTCCGCAATTAAAGAAAGTGCTTTTAAAATCGTGTCTTTTTCACCTGAATTTTCATCGATATGATATAATATTTGATGTTGATTAATATAGGACAATTTTAAAATACATTTAATCAGGAGAGATATACAGCAATGTCAAGAATAGAAAAAGATTTCTTAGGCAGTATTGAGCTTTCTGACCTTGAGCTTTACGGAATTCACACAAAACGCGCTTTTGCTAATTTTAACGTCTCTGGAAACAGGGTTGATAAAGATTTAATAAAAGCGCTTGTCATGGTCAAAAAAGCGTGTGCAATTGCAAACTTTGAAGTTGGTCTTTTGGATGAAAAAATCAAAGATGCTATTGTCTTTGCATGTGATGAGATTTTAGCAGGAAAATATGAAGACCAGTTTATTATAGATAAATTTCAGGGCGGGGCTGGAACATCTACAAATATGAATGTAAATGAGGTTATAGCAAACGTAGCCTTAATTCACATTGGAAAAAAACCGGGTGAGTATGACATAGTTCATCCAATCAACCATGTTAATATGTCACAGTCAACAAATGATGTATACCCTACAGCACTGCGAATTGCCACTATATGGAATGTAAGAGAGCTTTCCGAAGAATGTGCAGAGCTTCAAAAAAGCCTTCAGAAAAAAGAACATGAATTTGAGGATATAATAAAGGCAGGAAGAACACAGCTACAGGATGCCCTGCCTGTTACTTTGGGTCAGGAGTTTGGAGCATACGCTCAAGCCATCTCACGCGACAGATGGAGACTTTACAAAGTAGAAGAGCGGCTCAGAGTTATAAACCTTGGTGCGACTGCTGTTGGTACCGGAGTCAACGCACCTTTGAAATACATATTTAAAGTGATAGAAATACTTAGAAATCTTACAAAAATCGGTTTGGCAAGGTCAGACTATCTCATGGACGCAACACAGAACGCAGATGTTTTTGTGGAATGCTCGGGACTTTTGAAAGCTTTGGCGGTGAATCTGAGCAAGATTGCAAATGACCTGCGTCTTCTTTCCTCTGGTCCAAACACAGGCTTAAACGAAATAAACCTGCCAGCTGTTCAAGCAGGATCAAGTATAATGCCGGGTAAGGTAAATCCTGTTATACCGGAGCTTATAAACACAATAGCTTTTCAGGTGATGGCAAACGACTTTGCAATAACCTTGGCAGCACAGGCTGGTCAGCTTGAACTAAATGCTTTTTTACCTTTGATTGCAAACAATCTTCTTGAAAGTCTTAAAATTCTCAAAAATGGTATTAAAATTTTCAGAGAGCAGTGTATAGATGGTATAATGGCAAACAAAGAAAAATGTTTAGAATATGCAAAAAAGACTCCTGCTATCGCAGCAACTTTGATTGACAAGATTGGATATGACAAGGCAGCAGAAATTGCAAAAAAGGCAATTTCAGAAAACAAGCCAGTAATTGATGTTGTCAAAGAGCTAAATATTATGGATGAAAAAGAGGCACAAGAGCTTTTAAATCCTTTTGAATTCATAAAGTTTAGAGAATAAATTTATCTGGAGAGGACTGATTTTAAAATGAACACAACACCGCGAAGTGAAAGACTTCACATAGCCATCTTTGGCAAGAGAAATGCTGGAAAGTCAAGCTTAATCAATGCCATTACAAACCAGCCAATTGCAATTGTGTCAGAGACACCAGGCACTACAACTGACCCTGTTTACAAATCAATGGAGATTTTGCCGCTTGGTCCTGTTGTTTTAATCGACACAGCAGGAATTGACGATGTTGGTGAGCTTGGCAAGCTCAGGGTTGAAAAGACATTAGAGGTTTTGAACAAGACAGACATTGCAATTTTAGTAGTATCTGACATTGAAGATTTGAGCTACGAAAGACAGCTCATAAATCTTTTCAATGAAAAAAAAGTGCCAAAGATTGGTGTTTTGAATAAGATCGACAAAGACCCAAGTTACAAAGAAAAACTTTCATTTTTACAACAAAGTCTTGGCATACCTTTTTTGGCTGTGTCCTGCGCCACATTGAAAGGAATAGATGAGCTTAAAAGTTCTCTTGCAAAACTTGTTCCGGATGTTGGTGAAGATTTGCGAATAGTAGGAGACCTGATAAATCCAGGGGATTTTGCCATCTTGGTTGTTCCAATTGATAAAGCTGCTCCAAAAGGAAGGTTGATTTTGCCACAGCAGCAGACAATAAGGGATATTTTAGACTCTGATGCTATTGCAATTGTAACAAAAGAATATGAGTTAAAAGAAACTATTGAAAATCTCGGGAAAAAGCCTGCAATTGTAATTACCGATTCACAGGCATTTTTAAAGGTTGATGCGGACACACCACCTGACATTCCACTTACATCCTTTTCCATTTTGTTTGCAAGATACAAAGGGGATTTGATAGAGTTTGTTGAAGGTGTAAAAAAGATTAAAGAGTTAAAACCGGGAGACACTGTGTTGATTGCAGAAGCATGTACTCATCACAGGCAAGCTGACGATATCGGCACTGTTAAAATTCCAAGATGGCTCCGTCAAATTGCTGGATTTGACATAAATTTTGAATGGGTATCAGGCTACAATTACCCAAAAGACCTTACAAAGTACAAGCTTATAATCCACTGTGGCGGGTGTATGATAACACGAAGAGAAATGTTATTTAGAATAGAACTCGCAAAACAACAAAACGTGCCAATAACAAACTATGGTGTGACAATTGCATATGTCCACGGGATTTTACCAAGAGCTCTAAAACCATTTGGAATTGAGTTTGAATATTAAAAAAACCCTTCCAAGCTTTTTTAAAAGCCTGGAAGGGACTTTTTTATGCATTTTATTTTATTATAAATTCGCAGTTTACAACAGCAGTTATCTCTTTATCTATTGATGTGGTGTCATTTATTCCATAGTCACTAACTTCTGTTGAATAAAGCGGAGTTATCTGAAAAACACCCATTGACGCAGATTTTAGCCTTTCGACTTGGCTCCCTGTGCTCTTTGCGATCTGTTTTGCTCTTCTTACAGCATCTTCTGTAGCTAAGGAAAGCATTTCTATTTTTAAATCTGCAAGCTTTGTATAATAATACTGAGGTGGCATAGATTCAAACTGAACACCAGAGTTTATAAGCTCTGTTGACTTTCGAGAAAGCTCTGTAATCTTGTCTACATCCTTTGATGTAATCTGAATACTTTGCGAAAGTTTGTAACTATCTACCTTTGTTGAATATATTCCATTAGGAAGCATCTCGTATATTGTTTGAGTTGAAATCGAAGAAAATATTAAATCCTTTTCTGATAAACCTTTTGAAAGGAAATAGGTTTTCACTTTCTTTTGACTTTCTTCAAGAAGTCTGTAAGCTTCTTTTAAATCTTTTGCCACAGCAGTGTACATCCCTGTCCACTTGACAAGGTCAGATCGAAGCTGTTTTTTTGCAGAACCTGTCACCGAAATAGTCTTTCTTTCTGCCCTGAAATTTATAAGTCCATTTGCTAAAAAGTAAGAAGAAATTGTAAAAGAAATTCCCAAAATTAAGGCAATAAAAACATAGGCAATATTTTTATTATTCAAAATTTTAACCTCCTATTTTTTACTTCAGTAACATTATATCATTAAAACCTCAAATCTACAACCACTTTGTAAAACTTAATAATAATATATTCAAATACAGAAATAAGTTCCTTTTTCAAGTATTCACTTTTAACATATAAAGCACTCCTTTTTCTGTATCGTAAATTGCCAAATAAAAATCAAATGATTTAAGGTTAATAAGCGTTTTAGTATCAAGGTTTTCATAATCTATAAACCTTGCTGTGACAACAGATCTGTCACCAATTGCTTTCCAAAATCCCTTAGAAATTTTAGGAAGACCAACTTCTTTTGCAAAGCCTCCAAATCCTGTAATATTACCAGAAAAATCTTTAACTTCTCCGCCATATATTAGTGCTTGATAAGCTTGACTTAAAGGGAGGTTTTTCCAGCTTTTTTGTTTTTGGATGTATGAAACAAAACTTTTCTTACCTTCAGCAGTAAAAACAAATTTGTAAAGTTTCATACCATCATTGTGAAAACCACCATAATCGTCATATATTTTTTCTGAAACTGTGCTCTTTGGAAGTCTTGTATTAAAATTTTTTTCAAATTCTCTGATTACATTGTCTTTTGAAAACAAAATCACAGGTGACAAAATTGTAAATAATATGGGAGCTAAGATTAAGCTTAAAAAAACTACTGAAAAGATAACAAATTTTTTCATGGTTTGCTCACCTACTGTTCTGATAAAGTAATTGTTACATCAATAGGATGCAAAACTTGTTTTTGCTGACATAACCATGCCCAATTATTAACTATATTAGTAAAAAGATCGTCATAGTAGTTATCGTATCCAAAGTCAAATATATCTGAAATTGTTATAGTATAAATAGACAGCAATCCCTTCTCTGATTTAATATATACTTTGTGTAATGCATAAAATAAATCGGCGTTATCTTCCTTTTCAAATACTATTGAATTTTTTTCATTTAATTTTATTTTACCAGACTTTAATTTAGAAATATAATCTTTATATACTGATGTCAATCTAATTTTATTAATAAATAAACCCTCACCATATTCATAGTATGGAATATTTTTTACAGAATGTTCAACCAGAGTAGCTGCACATGAATAGCCGTAATTTCTAGCAATTTGGGCTGCAGCAAGCCATGCTAATTGAATGGAATTAAATTGTTCTACAGACGCAGTTTGAATGTTTGAAGTTTTACTCGTTTTTGATTTGAAATAAAGTTTAGCAATATTACTTATAAAATTATTCAGTTCTTCGTTTGACATTTTTTTGAACATTTGAACATCAACTACAAATTTCTTTATATCATTATCTAATGTATCGATTTCGTCTTGTGGCATTCCTGAAGCTCGTAAAATTTCATCCTCTAAAAATTTGTCCTGTTCCTGAGCTCTTACGTATATAACATTTATAAGTAACAATATAGATAAACAAAAACATAAAAATAATCTAATTGATTTTGATATAAATAATAATTTTTTCATACGAATTTCACTCCCTTTTTTCTTTCTTAATTTTGAACTTTCAAAGTAAATAATCAAAGATTTAACCCTTAATTTTAAAAAAGATTAAAAAAATAAATTTATTTCTCATCTGTGCCAAAATATTAAGAAATTGTAAAGCAGAACCTTATAACTAAAACTGCAAGAACGCGCGGAATATTTTTGGCATTTAAACATCACCCCTCTTTTTTTACTTTACTATATTGTATCACTAAATCTATATAATTACAACCAAAAATTCAAAAAAAATAAAAACCACCTGTAAATCCACAGGTGGTCCAATTTCGTTTTGAAAAGGTATTTTACAATCCTAAAGTCATCCATGTTCCAATCTGCTGAAAACCAATTTTTCTATATATACTGGCAGCTTTTGGATTGTCGCAGAATAAACAAAGTGACTTACCCTCTTTTATCAAATCAGTGCAAAGTCTTTTCATGCACATAGTTGCATACCCTCTTGAGCGATATTCATGCATTGTACATACACTCAAAACCATTGCCATATCAGGAAGCTCTGCACCTGTTCGAGCAGAAGATACTATTATTCCATCTTCTTCTATATAATATATTCTACTTCGCCCAAGCGAAACATCCTGTTTTATCTGTTCAAAGGTTGCAGGGTTCAAAAATTCTTCTATTGACTGATATAAATACACTATCATTTCGATTTTATCAAGATTTTCTTCCAAATTATCCTTTGATATAACCTTTACTCTTTCATATTCCTCTAAAGACGTTTCTATCTTTTCCTTTGGAATATTTGTATCAAGTCGCATAAAAAACTGTTCTCTTTTTTGCAGGACATTTAAAGCTTTTAAAAACGGAAGAATGACAGTTTTTTTACCAGAAAGCACCTTGCACTTTGTCGTAAGTATTATATTGCAAAATGAATCAATATCATAGTCTTCAGAATCAGAGTAAAAAATTAAATCTCGTCGATACCGAAGAAGAACTGCTTTTAAACTGCCAAATACTATATCAAACTCACCCCACACCTCAACCACTGGCGAATCAAATCCATAGCTCACTATATCACCAATAATAAAAATGTTCCACTCTTTTTCCTTCCTGACAAAGTCCATTAAAACATCATAATCAGAACTGCTAAGTTTTCTTATCATCCAAATCACTCATTTCTTGCTTTTTCAACATTATACAACACCAAAATCTTGCTAATCAAGTGCTTTTAATGTCCACATCTTCGAATTAAAATCTCCCCACATCTCAGGAATAAAAATTCCAAGATTCATAAGTTCATCGCCAAATTTTGATGTATTAAGTTCTTTAATAAAATACTTTTTCTCAGGCAAAAGACCTTTCAATTTTAACCTTCTTGGATGTTTATTAGGAGATTTCAAAACTTCAACATAAAATACAACAGCTTCTCTTTTGTCTTCAGTTACAAACATCCAAGCAGCCGCATCTTCTTCAAAAGGAGAAATTAATCTGAAAAGTTCTCCTTCAAATACTATATGCCAAATCTCTTTGTAAGTTTCTATCTGCCTTTTAATCTCTTCCTTATCTTCTGGAGAAAGCTTGGTCAGGTCAAGCTCATACCCAAAAGCACCAGATAATGCAACCACTCCTCTTGTTTTCATTGGTGTTATTCTTCCAACCTGATGGTTTGGCACAATTGACACATGCGCACCCATTGTTGATGCAGGATACACTATGCTTGTTCCAAACTGAATCTTTAACCTTTCTATCGCATCTGTGTCGTCACTTGTCCAAATCTGTGGCATGTAATATAAAATTCCGGGATCAAACCTTCCACCACCGCCAGAACATCCTTCAAATAAAATATATGGAAATTCTGTCACAAGTTCTTCCATCATTTGATACAGCCCCAAGACATATCTATGAAAGACTTCTTTTTGCCTCTCTGGTGGAAGAGCAAGAGAATAAGCCTCTGTCAAAGGTCTGTTCATGTCCCACTTGATGTATTCAATTGGAGCTGTTTTCAAAATCTCTTTCATCATCCTTAGAATTTCTTTTCTTACATCTTCTCTTGTTATGTCTAACACATATTGATTTCTGCACTGGGTAAGGGTTCTACCTTTAACCTGCAAACACCAGTCAGGATGCTTTCTGTAAAGCTCACTGTTTGGTGAGATCATCTCAGGCTCAAACCAAAGTCCAAACTTGAGCCCCATCTCATTTAATTTTTTCCCAAAACCATCTAAACCATTGGGCAATTTTCTTTTATCAACAAACCAGTCGCCAAGCGAGCTTGTATCATCATCTCTTTTACCAAACCATCCATCGTCAAGAACAAAAAGTTCAATGCCAAGTTCTTTTGCTTCCTTTGCCAAAGCCAAAAGCTTTTCCTCATTGAAATTAAAATATGTGGCTTCCCAGTTATTGATAAGCACAAGTCTTCGTCTATCTCTCCAAACACCTCTGCAAAGCCTTTTTCTGTAAAGCTTATGGTACGTGCGAGACATCTTACCCAAACCTTGGTCTGAATACACCATTACAACCTCAGGTGTCTGAAAACTGCTATGCGGCTCTAAAATCCATGTAAATTCAAATGGATTTATTCCCATAGTAACTCTTACAAAATTGTACTGGTCTTTTTCGACAATTGCAGAAAAATTTCCACTGTAGACAAGAGAAAAACCATACACATCTCCGTAATCTTCGTTTGCATCTTTTCTAACAAGAGCTATAAATGGATTGTGCTGATGAGAACTTTCACCTCTTGAACTTTCTATAATCTGCTGACCATGAATAATCTCTTTTCTTTCAATATACCTTTCTCTTGCCCAAGCCCCCCACAGGTGCAAAAGTTCAAAATCTCCTTCTTGAAAGTCAACACATGTACTCATCGCACGAAGGATTTTGAGTTTTTGTTTTCCTAAGTTCTCAAATCTTACGCTTCTCGTTATCGCATCATAATCTCTGAAAGCTGTATATATCAATGTGACTTTTAAGTCAATCAAATCATCATAAAGGTCTATTTCCAGTGTTTGAGCCTCATCAGATGACTCTACATATGTTGCAGGAAGACCTTCAAGTTTTGGTTTCCCATCATAGATTCTGTGAGCTTTATAAACAAGGTTTGTTATACGAGAACCATCTTCTTGCTGAACTTGATATGCAGGGTGTCTGAAATCTGAGTTGCCATACGCAGGGTATTCTAAAAGCATTGTATCAAATGTATAAGATTTGTCGTTTGGGTCGGGAGTTGGACCAAACGCTCTGCCGCCTGTCACATCAAAATCTGTCCACTCAAACTCCCTAGTCTTTTTGCCCCAGTAAACATGACACAAAAACTTACCTTTGAAAAGCTTTATAACATAGCTTGTGTTCTTTGCTTCTATGAAAAACATATTTGTTTGTGGGTTAAAGGTTATTGGCATTTTCAAAACCTCCTCTTGCCTTTTCAACCTATGAATTTCCGAATTTTATCATATCATTTTCAAAGATTTTTATCTACATTCATTTAAAAAATTTAAATAAACTTTAAAATTTTGATATGTTCTTTCGAAAACTGCCGTGCAAACCCTTGACTTTTCTGATAAAATATCATTATGAAAAGTAGGAAATTTTCTTATGAAAGGAAGAAAAAATATGCGAATAAAAGTAGACTTTGAATCACAAAAGCCAATAGAACTCCCTATTCATTACAACTACTTTGTCCAGTCAATGATATACAACACCATTGATGATAAAATATATGCTACATTTTTACATGATAAAGGATATGAGGTTGATTTGAAAAACTTTAAACTCTTTTCATTTTCTCGCTTAGAAGGACCATTTGAAATTGTAGGAAATGATTCAAACAAAAAAATAGTTTTTGACAAAAAGGTTTCACTTACAATCTCATCACCTGTTGAGGATTTTATTACAAAGTTTTCAACTGGACTTTTCAAAAAAGACCAGATTTTTCTAAAAGACAATATATTATATGTAACATCTGCAAGCATACTCAAAAGACCAAAATTTTTAAGTTTCCATAAAATAAAAATGTTATCTCCTATGTGTGCATATAAAACAATCAGAAACGAAAGTTCAGAGTACAAGCAATTTTTTACACCATTCGAGGATGAGTTTTATAACCTCATTTCTCAGAACCTGATGAAAAAATGCAAGCTGTTAATAAAAGACTTTGAGGAAAAAAACTTCAGATTTAATTTGAAACCATTAAAGGTGGAAGAAAAAGCACATTTTAAACCCATGTTTTTTAAAAAAACGCCCATAAAAGGCTGGCTTGGTTTTTATACAATTGAAACTGACCCAAGAATAATGGAAGTTGCATATTATTGTGGTCTTGGCTCAAAAAACTCTCAGGGGTTTGGACTTTTTGAAATTATTGAGTAAAATCTATAGGAGATGGTTGAATGGGGTATTTGATTAAACTTGTCAAAATGGCAAGACCATACTGGAAATATCTTATTATTGCTGCTTTTTCCATGCTCGCAATCACAGCGCTAAACCTTCTTGGTCCGTGGCTTGTGAGAAATTTGACAGGAATAATTACAGCTGCCGGTAAATATCCAAACGCAAGAAAAACAATAATTAATATTTCTTTAATATTGGTTTTATCTTACATTTTAAGAATTGTATTTCAATTTTTAAACAGCTATTTTTCGCACTATGCAGCTTGGCATTTAGTTGCTGACGTCAGAACAAAGGTATATGAAAAACTTCAGAGCTTATCTTTTGGATATTTTGTCGACAAACAAACAGGTCAGCTTATGTCAAGAGTTGTAAACGATACTGCAAACTTTGAAGTTTTGATTGCACATGCTGTGCCAGACCTATTTACAAATGCTCTCATTATCTTTGGCGTTGCTGTTATCCTTTTTATTATAAACCCTGTTCTTGCGGCTATTTCTTTAATTCCAATACCATTTCTGGTTTTAAGCGGCACGGTCTTTGCCAAAAAGATTTTGCCAAATTTTAGAGAGGCTCAAAAAGCATTAGCAGATTTGAACGCTGACCTGCAAGATAATCTCTCAGGTATCCGTGAAATACAGATTTTTAACAAGCAGGAAAAAGAGCTTTTAAAAATAAAAGAAAAAATCTACAGGCACATTCACGCACTTTTGAGTGCACTTAAGCTTTCAGCAGTGTTTCATCCAACTGTAAGTTTTTTAAGCTCTGTCGGAACGGTGATAGTAGTTTCTGTTGGCGGACTTATGGCCTTGAGAGGAAAAGTGCCTGTCAAGGATATTGTAGGGTTTATTTTATATCTTAGCATGTTCTATCAACCAGTGACTGCATTATCACAGGTTATTGAAAACGTTCAGCAGGCATTAGCAGGTGCTGAAAGAGTTTTTGAAATTCTTCAAACAGAGTCTGAGATAAAAGAAAAAGAAAATGCGCAGAAACTTAAAAATGTTAAAGGAAAAATCACTTTTGAAAATGTCTCTTTTTCATATAATCCTGAAATTCAGGTTTTGAAAAATATTTCGTTTGAAATTCAGCCAGGAGAAATGGTTGCGTTTGTTGGTCCAACTGGAGTTGGAAAGACAACAATTATGTACCTTTTAAATCGCTTTTATGACCCAGACTCAGGTGTAATTAAAATTGACGATATAGATATAAAGGATGTCACTTTAAAATCATTACATGATAATATCAGTATGGTAATGCAGGATGTGTTTTTGTTCAACGGAACAGTGGCACAAAACATCGCATATGGAAAAGAAAATGCCACCATGGACGAGATAATTCAAGCAGCAAAAATTGCCTGTGCACATGAGTTTATTCAAAATTTGCCACAGGGCTATAACACAGTAATTGGCGAAAGAGGTGTAAAACTCTCTGGGGGCCAGAAGCAGCGCTTGGCAATTGCAAGAGCTGTTTTGAAAAATGCACCAATCTTAATTTTAGATGAAGCAACATCTTCTGTTGACACAGAAACTGAAAATGAAATTCAAAAAGCTATAAATAACCTTGCTGGCACAAGAACAATTTTAATCATTGCTCACAGGCTATCTACCGTGAAGAAGGCAGATAAAATTATAGTTTTGAAGGACGGTGAGATTGTCGAAACAGGAACACATGATGAACTGTTTGCTAAAAAGGGATTTTATTATCATCTATGCTCTGTGCAGTTGTTTGATGAAAGCAATAATTTGATAAGGGGGAATACATTATGAAGTATAGAAGACTTGGAAGGACAAATATAGAAGTTTTCCCAATAGCATTTGGTGGAATTCCTATTCAAAGAATTGATGAGGAGTCTGCAATAAAAGTAATTCGAAGAGCAATTGAGCTTGGAATTAATTTAATTGATACTGCAAGAGGTTATACTGATAGTGAAATTAAAATTGGTAAGGCTTTGAGAGGCATTAATAAAACAGTCTATTTAGCATCTAAATCGGCAAATAGAACAAAAGAGGGAATCTTAAGGGATATCGAAATAAGTTTGAAAAATCTCGGTGTAGAACAGATTGATATTTACCAGCTTCATGGCATAAATGATTTAGATACATTTAATAAAGTATTTGCTGAAGATGGGGCTTTTTGGGGACTTGTTGAAGCTAAAGAAAAGGGGTTAATAAGATTCATAGCTGCTTCAAGTCATAGTGTAGATGTTCTTGAAAAACTAATTAATACCGATAAATTTGATGTTATTCAACTTTGCTATAATATCATTGAAACAGATGTTGAAGACAAAATTTTCCCATTAGCATTAGAAAAAGACATTGGTATTATCGCTATGAAACCAATGGGTGGTGGTGTTATTCCAAATCCAGCTTTATCTTTAAAATATGTTTTACAAAAAGAATTTGTTGTACCTGACCCCGGAATAGAAACCATTGAAGAATTAGAGGAAAATGTAAAAGTCGCTATGCATATAGAACCTTTAACCGAAGAAGAGAAAAGAGAAATAGAAAGAATTAGAAAAGAAATGGGAAAAGAATTTTGTAGAAGATGTAATTATTGTCAACCATGCCCACAAGAAATTCCAATTTGGGTTATACTCCATGCTGATTCTGCAATGAAAAGACTGCCTTATCAAACTCTGAAGTCTGGTTGGTTTTATGATGCATACCGAAAAGCCAAAAATTGTATAAAATGTGGAGTATGTATTACAAGGTGTCCATACAACTTACCAATACCTGATATGATTGAGAAAAAGCTTGAGATTATTCGAGTAACAATTGGCGATTAATCTAATCTTCAAGCCTCTTCTCTTGAAAATTTAAGGGATGAGGCTTTTTGTTTTGGATTATGAGAACTAAGATTTTATTTAAAATTTTTGTCATCGAATGCTCTTCATTTTTTGATAAAATCAATATAAAATCAATATGGATGAAAATTTTTATTCAGAGTTATGCATACTAAAATGAAAAAGGATGTGAAAGACAGTGTCAATAGAACTTAATTATCAAACAATTGTGCAGTTTTTAACAGACAGTCAACTTGCTCAACTTGCAAAAAATAGAAAAGCTTTTGAAAAAGGAATATCTCTTGCTCGAAAGGTAGAAAAAGAAGATATTCAATATGACCAAGAAGAAAATGCAATATTCGGCAAAGTAGAAGATGGTAAAAATGAATATTGGGTTTTTGTTGATTTTGATTTGCCTTCATATATGACTCAGGACTTTTTTGGTAATATCAAAATTGAAAATATAATCATAAGTGCTGCGTGTACATGCAGTTTGGAAAATATTGATTTAGAATCGGAAGAAGATATTGATATAGAAGATTTAGTTCTGTTCGATGATTTTTGTCGGCATATAATTGCTGTGTTAAAAAGTTTTGCCGATGGTAAATATATTCTCAATAGCCTAAATAAAATGCAAGAAACTTTGCTTCAAATGTTAGAACAAAAATTAAATGAGGCTATTGAGAAGGAAAGAAAACAAAATTCCCGGATTTATCAATTTTTTGCAAGCAATTTTGAAGAAAATTATATAAAGTTTTCACTTGATAATTTATCTATAAAGTCTCCTAACATATTTTTAGAAAAATACTTCGGATATTCTACTAATGATTTAGTAACTTTAAAATTAAAAGTAAAAACTTTAGATTTAAAAAGAGACTATGTGGTTTCAAATATACCAGAATTTTTAAAAGCATACGAACAAAAACAACCATTTCAGTTTGGTAAGAATTTTGTGTACAATCCTACTTATCATTTTTTTGGTGAAAAAGACAAAAAATTTTTGAATGCGCTATTGAAATATTTGAATTTTTTAGATTTAGAAACAGAAAAAAATACTATTTACCTACCTGTAAAGATAGCAAATGAAATAATCGAAATCCTTGACAATGAAGAAATTTTTATATCTTTTGATTATTTTGTGGCAAATTATTATGATGCTCAAAAAGTAAAAGTTGATCTTTGCACTAAAGTAAAACCAAAGATTTTATTTAAACTTGAAGATAATCAGGTAAAACTTTATAGTGATTTAATAGACACTGCCAACAAAAAATTTTTATATAGCGATGGTAGTTATTTTGTCTCAGGTGACACTTTATATAAGCTTTCGCCAGAGCAAAAGATATTTTCTTCAATTATCAAAAAAATGGCTGAAGCAAATAGAGTATTTAACTTTTTCAAAGTTGAATACGTTAATTTTTTTACCCTCAATAAAGAAGACTTTTGTGAGTTCATGAACAAATATTATTTATTTTTAAATGAGCACTTTGAATTAGAAATTGACCCAGACCTCAAAAAATTAATATTAGAAGATTATATTATTAAACCCAAACTATACTTAGAATTTGAAAATGAAAGGTTTGTCGCAAGAATCAGTGGAATGAATGAAATATTTGATATAATATCAAAAACAAAGAAAGTTCCATTGTTTGATTATTTTGGTTTGTTTGAGATACAAAGTATTTTATTTGCTTATAGGTTTAATGAGATAGAGTCTGACCAAGAATTCTGTTATGAATGTGTTGACCCTGATTTGTTTATGGAATTTTTAGCAGAAGGTATTCCACAAATCCAAAATATAACCGATGTTTATTATTCAGAAGATTTTAAGAAGCTTAAAATAAAGAAAGATGTAAAAATTATTCCCTGCTTAAAATATTCAAAACACTCAATTGACTTCTGGCTTGAAAGTGATGATCTTGATAGCTCAGAGCTTAAAAATATTCTTGATGCAATCAAGAAAAAGAAAAAGTATTACAAACTCAAAGATGGCTCAATTTTGATTTTAGAAAGTCCAAATATAAAAAGATTTGTTTCATTTATAGAATCTGCATCCGACATTGGCCAGGTTATAAAAGAAAAAGCTGAGCTTTCTTTACAAGAAGCAGTGGCTGTAACAAAACTTTTAGAAGAAAGCGGAATTCAGGCAAATGGAGTTGAAAGTATAAAAAATATTGTTGAAAAGATAGAAAATATTAGGGAAATTGATATTGAAATCCCAGTTGAGCTTCAAGGTGTGTTAAGAGATTATCAGAAACTTGGAATAAAATGGTTATCTTCTCTATTTGAAAATGAACTTGGTGGAATTTTAGCTGATGATATGGGGCTTGGAAAAACTCTGCAGGTACTTGGCTTTATTCTTGCAAATAAACAAAAAATTAAAAAGCCAGTATTAGCCATTGTACCAACATCACTTATTTATAACTGGAAACAAGAGATTGAAAAATTTGCGCCAGGTCTGAAAACTTTAATTATTGACTCAACACCTGCAAAGCGCAAAAAAGCTATAGAAAAAATACCAGAGTATGATATTGTAATTACATCATATGCACTTTTGAGAAAAGATATAGAATTTTATAAAGACATCGATTTTAGTGTTTGTATCTTAGATGAAGCACAGTACATAAAAAATCCTCATTCACAAATAAAGCTGGCTGTAAAAGAAATCTGTGCAGATGCTAAATTTGCCCTGACAGGTACACCAATTGAAAATAATCTCATTGAACTGTGGTCAATCTTTGATTTTATACTTCCTGGATATTTAGGAGGAGCTGAGAAATTTGTTGAGCGTTTTGCAATGCTAATTTATAGCGGAAACAATAATGCTTTGGAAAAATTAAAAAAGTTGATAAAACCGTTTGTTTTAAGAAGAGTAAAACAAGATGTATTAAATGAACTTCCTGAGCTAATAGAAACAAATATCCAAGTTGCAATGAGCCCTGAACAGGAAAAAATTTACAAGCAATTTTTAGTCTCAGCCAAAAAAGAGATTGAAAAAGAAATAGATTCAGCTGGGTTTGAAAAAAGTCAAATAAAAATATTTTCTTTGCTGACAAGACTAAGACAAATCTGCTGTCATCCAAAGCTTGTATTTGAAGATTACAAAGGAAGCTCTGGTAAGATGGAAGCACTGAAAGAAATTTTACAAGACTGTTTAGAAAGCGGGCACAGGGTAATTATATATTCTCAGTGGACTTCAATGTTATCTATTATCAAGAAAATGCTTGACAAGGAAAAAATTTTATACTTTTATTTAGATGGTGCAACAAAAGCTGAAGACAGAGTTGAAATGGTCAACAGGTTCAACAGTGGAGAGAAAAATGTCTTTTTGCTTTCGCTAAAAGCTGGTGGATTTGGACTCAATATTACTGGCGCAGACGTTGTTATTCACTTTGATGCATGGTGGAACCCTGCAGTTGAAAACCAGGCAACAGCAAGATCACACAGGCTGGGTCAGAAAAATGTTGTTCAGTCATTTAAGATTATAGCCAAAAATTCTATAGAAGAGAAAATACTTGCTCTACAGCAGAAAAAGAAAGACTTATTTGATAGTTTAATCGAAGCAAGTCAATCTTTTATAGGAAAACTCACAAAAGAAGAAATAATGGAGCTTTTGGAATGATGAGATGTAGAACAAATGTAATGCATATTGGGGATTGACAAAAATTTGTTTCTATTATATAATAAAAGTTTGCAAAGAATAATTGTTTGGAATCAATTGCAGGAGTTGATCAGATGTCTGAAAAGAATAAACAGAATGACATAAAAGTCATAGCAACAAACCGCAAAGCTTATCACGACTATTTTATTGAAGAGACAATCGAAGCAGGAATTGAGCTAAAAGGCACAGAAGTAAAGTCGGTGCGGCTTGGTCATGTTAACCTCAAAGACAGTTTTGCAAGAGTAGAAGATGGTGAAGTTTTTCTTTACAACATGCATATAAGCCCATATGAAAAAGGCAACATCTTTAACGTTGACCCAATGAGAGATAGAAAACTACTTTTGCACAAACATGAAATCAACAGGCTTGCAGGTTATGTACAGCAAAAAGGTTACACTTTAATCCCATTGAAGATTTACCTCAAAAGAGGTAAAATAAAAGTAGAGCTTGCAGTTGCAAAAGGTAAAAAACTGTATGATAAGCGTGAAGCAATAGCAAAAAGAGATGCTGAGCTTGAGATTAAAAAGAAAATGAAAGAGTATTTAAGATGAGGGGGCGTGTTTTGGAATTCGACGGGGGCAGTCGGATTCCAAATAGCGGGTAGTGGTTTTCTCGGTGCCACTATAAAAAACCGAGAAGAAAAATAACTGCAGAAAAACCACAACTCGCTTTAGCTGCGTAAATAAGCAGCTAACGTCCGCCGGAGGTGCCCACGGCCTCCGAGTCGGGCGCCAACCCACGTGGGGTACCGAAAGTAAGGTTGCCTGAGCCTTACTTTTGGGACTAATCTCAGGCTGGGGAAGAAAAAGCCTGTCAGTGGGCGTTTTCTTCCCGAGAATTTAGTACACTGACTGCACCCGGAGAAGTTTGGGGTTCGATGCCTTCGGACGGGGGTTCAAATCCCCCCGCCTCCACCAAAATAAACAATTCTACAATGTTTTGGGATTATTAGACTACACTTCTAAGAAGAACTCCCATTAGAAAAATAATGAGGTATAGTATATTAATTCAGAGGTGAAATTAGTGAAAGTAAATAAAAATCTTTTATTAGAGCTAATTGAGGAAATCCCGGAAAGTCAACTTGAAGAAGTTATTGACTTTATTTTGTTTTTAAAACATAGGCAAGATAAAAAGTTATTAAGTGATTTGGTGTCCGCCAGTGAGAGTAGTATAGATTTTTGGAATAATGATATTGACGATGAGGTATGGAACAATGTATAGACAAGGCGATATTTTATTAATTCCCATACCTTTCAGTGATTTGACATCGAATAAAAAACGTCCTGTTCTTGTTTTATCTAATGATGATTACAACAACAGAACAGAAGATATATTAGTTGCAGCTATTACTTCAAACCTAACAGCAAAAGATTATATTGTTATGTTGACAAATCATGACCTTGCTGAAGGGACTCTTAAGGTGGACTCTTGTGTAAGAGTGGACAAAATCTATACTTTATCGCAAAGTATTGTAATAAATAAGTTTGGTTCAGTGAAAAAACACATTATTGAGAGAGTTAAAGAAAAACTCTATGAGTTAATCTAAAACAATTAAGTAGATGAGTTAAAAGAAGGAATTTGCTAATAACTGATAAATACATCTACTTAGTAATTTTTAAGCCTATAAAAAATGTTGGATAAAAAATTAGTAAAAACAAAACTCGACGCAGTGGATAGTACACTATCTAATTTGGTAGAACTATTTTATGTAGATTGCTTATTTTTGACAAAAAGTTCTTCATTATCTTCAAAAAAGATTAGCAGCACCCTGAGGTGTATGGGTTGCGTGAATAGGATTAAAATATTAAGGAATTAATCTTACTGTAAATTATTTTGTGACATATATATGTTCTGCTTTAATGGGATTAGAAGGATTGTTATTTATATATATTACAAACAAGTTGTTGAATAAATAATTATACCATTAATGTTATTATATAGGATTACAAATTATTCCACGTGTATTTAAAAGAAAATTTACAGTTTTCAATTTTTTGAATATAGACCTCTATCAAATAAGTAATCATAATCCAGTCTACATGCCTCTTATATGTTCTAAAACCTCTTAACCTTACTTGTTCTAAATTGTATTCTCCTTTTAACTTACCAAATAATCTTTCTATTTTTGTCCTTTGCTTATATAACCTTTGTCCTTCTTCACTTCTTAAAAATTCCATATTTTTTATCCTCAAAATATTTTTTACATTACTGAAATCCTTACTATTTCTCTTATTTACCGCCGCTACAAACTTTATCCCAAGTCTATCTGACACCTCAAACCATTTCGCACAATCATAACCTGCATCTGCCAATATCACTTCAGGTCCAAATATCTTAGCTTCATACAAAAGTTCTACTATTTTACTGTCATGGATATTTGCACGTGTCAACCACCATACTATAGGTAGAACCTCGCCTTCAACTGTTGCTAACACATGTAATTTATATCCATTGTAAAAACCTAAACTAACACATACTCCTACTTCTGCCTCTTTGTCACCCCTCGAGCTTCTCAAAGGTGTAGAATCTATAGCACAAACTTTTGTCTGCAGATCTATTTCTCTCACTAAAATTCTTGCTATTCCTTCTATATATTCTTCTTAAATTACTTTTGCCCATTTCGAAAAATATGTATGATCGGGGCTCTTTTCTATCCCTATAGCCTTTTTAAATTCTTCATCTTCATTTATCTTGTATTCTAATTCCCTGAAGCTGTTTATCTTTTTTTTGACTTTGTAAACAAAACAAGCTATTATATGGCTTAGCTTAAATTTCTTCGGTCTTCCTCTCCTGCTACTTTTTATCTTTAATCCCAAGGCTTTTATTACTTTCTCAATTGTCATAAGTATCTTTAAAAATTTTTGTTTTTGTGTTTTAATAAAATTAGTCATTGCCATCCTCCTTAGTTAGGTGTTTTTAGTCTTCTCTTGCTATAATTTTACCTTAAGGAAGATGGCTTTTTATATATATCTATTTATTGTCTTTTCTGTTAATCTGTTTTATTCAACAAGCTAATATATTACAAATGCTTCTAAAAGTTTTAACAGCAAATTTATGAAAACATAAGGAAAATTTAAAGAGAATATCTTCAATTGGTTTAAAGTAGAATGGATTAAGATTTAGGTAGAAAAAGAATTTTTAGTTGATAAAAGAGCAAAATCTTGCTTCAATAATACAATTAAATATTTGCAAATTATGCAGCTAATTTATTTTGTTACTATATCTAAAAATGAAATTTTTAACAAGTTTATTCCGCTTTTGGTATCAACTCAAGTCCTTTTTCTCCCCAGCCTTCCTTATCTTTTCAACGAATATGTCTTCTTTATCAGTTTGGTACACATTTAAGAGTTCTTCTATATAGTCATTTACCTTTTCCCAAAATCCTTCTCTCTCACAAATACTGCCAAAATTTTGAAATCTTTAAACCCATAATGTTTTATATCTCTTGCTCTGCTATATTACATTCGGAATTTGATATTGCAATAACATTTCTTCTTTCATAAGAATCTAAACAGTTCATTAACAGTTTATCCCAGTGTATACATTTCCGTCTGTTGATAGGACTATTATGTGTTTTATTGCTAAATACCTAAAAAAAATATAAATATTAACACTTTTGTTTAATATAAGCTGAACCAAATTTTTACTTGATTTGTCAAAGATGTATCAGCATAACCAATCTTCTTTCCTCTTAATACTAAATACAGCAATATAATTTCTATAAAAATGCATCATGATAATTTACAATTATTGTCCGAGTACATTAGCACCAAAACACAGTAGAATGTTGAACTCGGTTGGTTTCATTTTTTTCACACTTTAATTTCCTTTATAATAAACTGCTTTATCCAGTTGCCGTAACAAAAATGATATGAAACTTAAAAGATCAAGGCAATCGTCTTTTGATATAGGCCAATCAAGTGCAGGTTCATGAGCTGTTGGGTTTCTAATAGCTCTCATTAAACCTGCTGACAAAAACTTAAGTCCTTCCTGAACATTTTTATCAGTGTCTGTTTCGCAAGGAGTAACCTTTAAAACCCCCTTTAAGGCCCATACATCCATCATTAATTCATAACCATCTTTATCGCTTTGCGTTTTCTCTTTAACCATTTTGTTATAAACCTTTGCTGCTTCAAACACAGCGTGAAAGTAATTTTTCTGTTTGTAAAGTTGGAGACAATGTTTACAAATTAGATAATGATAATTTCTGGAATAGAATTCATTTAAAGCATCGTCTATATGCAAATTTACACCCGCTTCCCTTAAAATTTTCTCTACCTCGGCTACTTTATCTTCAGGAGTAATAAGGTACAAAAATTTCCTTAATAACCTATTGCGTCCATCATTGTTCATTTTCTGTTTGGCTAATGTAAGTATCCAGTCATGAATTAATTTTGCTCTCTCTGATGTAATAGCTTCTTTTGGAAAATCTTCTCGTTGAAAATTAAAAACAGAGTTAGCTGCACGTTCTATATCATTTTTGGATGTATCATATTTTAAAAGATCCCCTACTTGAATTGCTATCATTCGGTAATTCATTTTCTAATCCCCCTCATTTAAAATAATTTCCTTCGGAATTTTTACTTCGTGCTGGATCAAATTTTTAATTCACACTGATTTATGTAATTGTGAGTTTGTTAATTCAGACCTCCCTCTGCTTCTTTTTACATGATTTTCCTCCATTATCATTTTAGATAATATTCAATATTCAAATTTTTATAGCCTCCAGACCAAATTTCGGACCAAATTTTGAGCGTATCTAAAACCCTGCGAAGTTGGATTTATTTGATATAGCTAAACCAGACAATTATAGTACACGAATTAATATAGTTCTTTTCTTCGTTGCTTCATTTATTCAGCTTAATATATCAACAGGTCTGCTATAGAGATAATAAAGTATCATTATTTGTCATTTTTATAAAAGATAGATTCTTCATTAAAATATTTTGCTGTTGCTTCTTAAGATTTATTATAGAACAAATATAAAGCACGGAAAAGTATAATGTTAAGTTTCCACAAATCTGATATAGTCAAAATTTTGGAATAACATTTTTTATCAGATTTCTCAATGTACAATTGCATTTTATAAATTACATTATTTTAATATTCTTGAAAATATTAGCTACTAAGTAATTTTATTTTTTCATTATTGTCAAATTAAGCATATTTGAAATGACATTTAAAATTTCTATCTATTATTTAAATTAGAAGTTTTCTTCTAAATATTATAAAATATAAATTACTTGCGGAAAAGATATAAGGAATTTTAAAGACAACAATACATATCAATAACTTTGGAAGAAGTTGCTTAAACGTCGGAAGATATGTAAAGACAACAAAAAAACTTTGCTTTACGAGTAAGCTCAAGTTAAGTTCGGATATATAGTGTTATTGAACTTCAATAGCAAACTTTAAAAGTTATGTACGCTGAGATAGTAATTTGAGCAATCATTTAGAAATACTTCTAAAGTTTCATAAGAAAGCAATTGTTATATTGCATACAAAGGTAACTGCTATTTTGTACAATATGATTTCCTACGATCCCTATGAGGTAAATCTTATCAAGATAATGTGAAAAGTGCAACAATAACAATCATAAATAAAGTATTTTACTAATAGCTGAAGATATTCTTTTATGACCCAGTTTTAGCCACAGTTATTTTAGATAGATTTGTTCATCCCTGTCATTTTGTAGTTATTAAAGGTGAAAGCTGCAGAGTTAAACACAGGGAAAAGAAACCCATAATTCTCTTTTGAAGCATAATTACCATTAAGTGAAATAATCTTTCATGAAAATAACCACAGGGCCCCTTACAAGTAGAAAAGCAGCCCTATCCTTTTTGGTTTTTTACCCCCTCAGCTGCCTCTTTAGTAAAAATTGTTTTTAAAGTTAGCAGTAAAATTTTGATGTCCAAAAAAACAGAATAATTTTTTATATATATCAAATCAAGCCTGAGCTTGTCTTCAGGACTTGTTGCGTACTTGCCATAAACCTGAGCAAGTCCTGTAAGTCCTGCCTTTACATTGTGGCGCAGAGAATATTCAGGATAGAGCTTTTTAAACTGCTCAACAAAGTATGGTCGCTCTGGTCTTGGACCTATAAAGCTCATCTCACCTTTTAAAATATTTATCAGCTGCGGAAGCTCATCAAGCCTTGTTGCACGTAGAAATCTCCCCACACGTGTGATTCGCGGGTCATTTTCGGTTGCTAAAACAGGACCTGTCATCTTTTCAGCATCTTTTACCATCGTCCTGAACTTTAAAACATAAAACTCTCTTTCACCCTCTGTAACCCTTTTTTGCTTGTAAATTACCGGCCCTTCAGAGTCAAGTTTTATGGCAATTGCAATCAAAATCATTATAGGAAAAGCAATAACCAGTGCAACAGAGGCAAGAAGAATGTCGCACACCCTTTTTATGAGCTTTTGCTCGGATGTCAGCTCTGGCTGTTCAATCGAAAGTGTTGCAACATCGTCAAACTGAATCACCCTTGCACGTGATACAAGTATATCTCTGAAGTCTGGTGCTATGAAAATGTGTTTTTTGAATTCTATCGCTTTCCTTACAATCTCGCTTTTTAAATTCTCATCCATTTTTGAATAAAGATAAATTGTATCAACAACTTTTATATATGGTATCAACTCTTCAATAGTTGTTGGCTCAAGAACATATTTTACTTCTATCCATCCTTTTGAGATATTTTGAAGTTTTTGAGCAAACTCGTGTGCCCTCGATGTCTCTCCTATCACAAGAACATATTTAATGCCTTGAACTCTTTTGAAAACATATAAAACAAATCCTCTCCATCCCAGAAGTAATAAAAACTGGACAAAAAAGGCAATTATAAATATACTGCGTGGGAAAGCAAAGTGTCTGTAGAAAAATGTTGATACAACTGTTAAAAATTGTAGAAGCATTAAAGCCAGACCCAGAGAAAATGCAATTTCGCTGATTGTTTTCATAGTAATAGTGTAAAGTCCATATATATTTAAAAGCACAAGAGCAAAGAGTGTTATTTGAGGAATCAATGTATAATATGGCATAAAATTTCTTTCAGGGAATGTAAAGTTGAACTTTATTATATATGCAAGAATATAACCCGCATGTATAAGTAAAATATCAATAAGAACAACAAAAAATTTGCTCAGTTTATGATAGCTTTTAATATATGATTTCATCTTGCTACCATCTCCATTTAAAGTATTTTTTCAAGTCTTGTTGCAAGCATTCTAATGTCATGGTATTTTTGGACATACTCTCTTCCCCTTTTCCCTATTTCCTCTCTTTCTTCTTTTGACATAGCACAAAAGCGCAATATCGCCTGTGCAAAAGCTTTGCTGTCATAAGCCTGGCATGATATCCCGGCACCAGACTCTTTCACAATATCGTTGACCACATTTCCTGCAAAAACAATTGGCTTTGCAGCACAAAGATAATCAAAAAGCTTATTTAAAGATATTCCAAATCTATAGACTTTCAAATTATGCATAGAAACAAGTGTCACATCAACATGTTCAAGCAAAGCAGGTACAGATAATTTTGCAATTGGCGGATAAAAAAACACATTCTTAAGTTCAAACTCTTTTGCCATATTTTGGAGTTTTTCTTTTTCTGGACCATCACCTATTATCAAAAAATGTATACTGTCCCCTGCGTTTTCTTGAACAATCTTAGCAGCCTCAATTATTGTTTCCATTGCGTTTGCCTGACCAAGTGCACCTAAATAACAAGCTTTAAAATATCCCTCATGTTCTCTCAAAATATTACTTACTTCTTCTGAGATAGAATTTCTGAGACTATCAAACCTTTCTATATCGCACCCATTTGGAATATGAACTATTTTATTCTTATCAATGCCAAGACTTTCTATGTACTGGTCTGCTTTTGGTAATACCGTCATAACATAATCTGCTTTTGTGTAAATAAACTTCTCAAGCTTTCTCAAAAGTCTTACAATTAAACTTCCTTCTTTAAAAGCACCAAGATCAATACCGCTCTGTGGCCAAAGGTCCCTCACTTCGGCAATAAATTTACATTTAAATTTCTTTGACAGCAGATACCCCACAATCCAGGCAAGTGGATGAAATGAAGATGCCAATATTACATCAGGTCTTTCAAACTTTCTGGCAATGAAATAAAGGTTTTTGGCATATGAGAATATATTTAAAAGTCTTTTTATATCATTCTTTTTGTATGGAAATGTTTTAATCCAAACAAATCTTACTTTATCATATTTCTCCATTTTAAACTTTTTACCTTTTTCAAGCATCTCAACTCGCTGTTTATGGTCAAAACTCGAAGCAAAGATTGTAACGCTATAGCCCCTTTGCACAAGCTGCTTAGCAAAATCAAAATGTCTTGTTATCCCCCCAACTTTGGGTGGAATTGCATAATGATTAAATATCCAAACATTTTTCAATTCTTTTCTCCCTTTCTGCAAAATAGATTTCTTAAGCTTTTTTTGTAACGTTTTTAGAATAAATGTCCATATTGAGTATATCATAATTTACTCTGATTATTAATATCTAAAATCAAATACACATAACAGTCTTTTTATGTCAAAATAATGCAAAATAAAAGCAAAATAATTAAAGTAGCCAATTTTATAGAGAAGGTATAATTAAGATTAGGTTTATAATAGCAAAAAATATGTGCTGGGTAGAAAGGAGTTTTTGAAAAATGAAGTTTGGATACTTCGATGATGCTAAAAGAGAATACATTATAACAACTCCTCTTACACCATATCCTTGGATAAATTATCTTGGTATGAAAGATTTTCTATCCTTAATTTCAAACCACGCAGGAGGTTATTGTTTTTATAAAGATGCAAGACTTAGAAGAATAACAAGATTTCGTTACAACAATGTTCCTCTTGACATGGGGGGAAGATACTTCTACGTAAAAGATGGGGATGATTTCTGGTCACCATCATGGATGCCAACAAGAAAAGACCTCGAATTTTATCAATGCAGGCATGGACTTGGATACACAATTATAACAGGTAGAAGAAATGGCATTGAGGTTGAGCAAAGTTTTTTTGTCCCTGTCGATGAAAACTGTGAAATACATCATTTAAAAATTACTAATATGACAAATGATAAGAAAGATATTAAACTCTTTTCATTTATAGAATTTTGCTTGTGGAACGCACTTGATGACATGACAAATTTTCAGAGAAACTTTTCAACAGGCGAGGTTGAAATCGAAGGTTCTGTTATATATCATAAAACTGAATACAGAGAAAGGAGAAATCATTACTCTTTTTATTCTGTGAATACTCCTATTGCCGGTTTTGACACAGATAGAGATACATTTTTAGGACTTTACAGAGGATTTGAAAACCCTCTTGCTGTTGAAACGGGTAAGAGCTTTAATTCAGAAGCACATGGCTGGTCTCCAATTGCATCTCACATGATCGAACTCAGTCTTCTGCCAGGAGAAACAACTGAACTTATATTCATCCTTGGCTATATTGAGAATGAACCTGATAAGAAATGGTTCAAAAAAGGTATTATCAACAAAGAAAAGGCATATAAAATGATTGAAAAATTTTCAAAGCCGGAAGATGTAAATGCGGCATTTGAAAAACTTAAAGAATTCTGGAATAGACTTTTAGATAAGTTCAATGTATCAACAGGAATTGACAAAGTAGATAGAATGGTGAATATATGGAATCAATATCAATGCATGGTCACATTTAACCTCTCCAGAAGTGCCTCATATTTCGAGTCTGGAATTGGAAGGGGTATGGGATTTAGAGACTCAAACCAGGACATTCTGGGTTTTGTTCATCAGATACCAGAACGTGCAAGAGAAAGGATACTGGATTTAGCTGCAACCCAGCTTGAAGATGGCGGAGCATATCATCAATATCAACCTCTTACAAAAAGAGGAAACAATGAAATCGGCGGAAACTTCAATGATGACCCTCTTTGGTTGATACTTTCAACAGTTCACTATATAAAAGAGACAGGTGACTGGTCAATCCTCAATGAAATGGTTCCCTTTGAAAATAATCCTGAAAAGATGGGTACAATGTTCGAACACTTAAAGAGGGCTTTTTATCATGTTGTCAACAACTTAGGACCACATGGACTTCCTCTTATCGGCAGAGCTGACTGGAATGACTGTCTGAATCTAAATGCTTTCTCGACAAACCCTGATGAGTCGTTCCAAACATGTGATAACAAAGATGGCAAAACTGCCGAATCTGTTATGATTGCGGGAATGTTCGTGTATGTAGGTAAAGAATTTGTAAAGCTGTGTGAAAAGACTGGAAATTTTGAACTGGCCAAAGATGCTCAAAACCACATAGATAAAATGAAAGAAGCTATTCTAAAGTACGGTTATGATGGTGAATGGTTTTTGAGAGCATATGATTACTTTGGAAACAAGGTTGGTAGCAAAGAGTGCGATGAAGGAAAAATATTTATTGAAACACAAGGTTTTTGTGTCATGGCCCAAATAGGACTTGATGATGGCAAAGCTATTTCAGCCCTTGATTCTGTAAAAAAATATCTTGATACTGAACATGGAATAGTTTTAGTTCAGCCAGCTTTTACAGAGTACAAAATTCATCTTGGCGAAATTACAAGCTATCCACCAGGTTACAAAGAAAACGCAGCTGTGTTCTGTCATAATAACCCATGGATCATGATTGCAGAATGTATTGTGGGAAGAGGAGACAGAGCATTTGAGTACTGGTCAAAGATTGCACCCTCATACAGAGAAGAGATTAGCGAAATTCACAAGATTGAACCATATGTATACTGTCAGATGATTGCAGGAAAAGATGCATACAAGCCGGGTGAGGCTAAAAACTCATGGTTAACAGGTTCTGCTGCATGGAATTTTGTGGCAATGACACAGTGGATTTTAGGGATAAGACCAGACTTTGATGGACTTTTGATAGACCCTTGTATACCAGCATCATGGGAAGGATTTAAAGTGAAAAGAGTTTTCAGAAATGCAATATACAATATTGAAGTCAAAAATCCAAACAAAGTTTCAAAAGGTGTAAAAAAGGTTATTGTTGATGGTAATGAAATATCTTCCAATTTAATACCTGCTTTTTCTGATGGTAAAGAACATTTTGTAGAAGTCATAATGGGATAATTTAGTTACAAAGGAGGCTTGTTTATGAACTTTGGATATTTTGATGAACAAAAAAGAGAATATGTAATAACAAATCCCAAAACACCAACATCCTGGGTTAATTATCTTGGTACAAGTGACTATTGCCTTATAATTTCAAATAATGCTTCAGGTTATTCGTTTTATAAATCTCCAAAACTTGGAAGAGTTACTCGATTTAGATTTAATAGTATACCTATGGATAGGCCTGGTAGATATGTTTATTTGAAAGATGAAAAAACTAACGACTTTTGGTCAATAAGCTGGCAACCAGTTGGGAAACCCTTAGACAAATTCTTAAGTATATGTCGCCATGGTCTCGGATATACGATATTTGAAAGCAAATACAATAGCATAATTTCCTCATTAAAAATATTTGTCCCTGTTGATAAACCGTTAGAAATATGGGAAGTGAAAATTAAAAATGACTCAAATGAAAAAAAAGAATTTTCAGTTTTCACATACACAGAGTTTTGCTTATGGAATTCAATGCTTGATATGATGGATTTTCAGTATATTCTCTACACATGCAGAATGGGATACAACAAAGAAGATGAAATAATAGATTACTCTATAAAACTTTGGAGCCCATATGAACCTAAGGCATTCTTCACTTGTGCAAACAAAAAGATTGAAAGTTTTGATACTGACAGAGATGTTTTCATTGGTCCATATAACAGTGAATCTAATCCAGAAGCGATTAAAAACGGCAAATGTTTTGGTTCAATTGCTATTGGTGGTAATCCATGTGCTGCAACACAGGTAAAAATTGAACTTCAGCCAGGTCAAGAAGAATATTTAGTATTTTTATTGGGAATAGGAAATGCATATAAAGAAGGCAGAGAATACAAGAAAATATTTGCTTCTATTGACAGTGTTGAAAAAGAGTTCAAAAAAGTTCAAGAATACTGGAAAGAAAGACTTAATAAATTTGAATGCAATACACAAGATGAAAAAATGAATCTGATGTTAAATATATGGAACCAATACCAATGCCATACAACATTTAACTGGTCGAGGTCTGCTTCATTTATAGAAGCTGGTGGAAGAGACGGATTAGGTTTTAGAGATTCTTCGCAAGATATATTAGGTGTTGTTCATTCTATACCTCAGGAAGTTAGAAGGAGACTTATAGAACTTTTAAAAGCTCAGTTATCTGAAGGATATGCAATGCACCATTTTCAGCCTCTTACAATGTCCCAAGGTAAACATAACATTCCACCACGTGAACGAATTTATTCAGATGACCATTTATGGCTTTTGATTGCTGTACCCGCTTATATAAAAGAAACTGGTGACTTTTCTATTTTGGATGAAATTGTTGAATATGCTGACAGTGGCAGTGCTTCTGTATATGATCATTTAAAGCAAGCTCTTGAATTTTCGTGGAACAATAGAGGTAAGCATGGATTGTTATTAGGACTTGCAGCTGACTGGAATGATTGTATAAATCTTAAAGATGGCGGCGAAAGTACATGGTCAACACAGCTTTATTATAAAGCTTTATCTGAATTCATAGATTTAGCCGAATACATCGGAAAAACTGATGATGTAGAAAAATACAAAAAATACCGTGACGAAATAAAAAGAGCTCTTGAAGAGTTCACATGGGATGGTGAATGGTTTGTACGTGGATATCTTGCAAGCGGCAAAAAGCTTGGTTCAAAAGAGAGTGAACAAAGTAAAATCTTTCTTAACTCTCAATCATGGGCTGTATTTTCAGGTGCTTTTTTAGACGAAAAAGGTAAAACTGCAATGGACAGTGTCAAGAAATATCTTGCTACAGAACACGGCTGTGTTAAAAACTGGCCTGCGTACGTAGATTACATTATTGAAGTCGGTGCAATAACATCATTCCCTCCGGGTTTAAAAGAAAATGCCGCAATATTTTGCCATGCTAATACATGGGTAATAATTGCTGAAGCTCTATTAGGGCGTGGAGAATATGCATTTGAATATTATATGTCTTTCTTACCCGCAAATAAAAATGAAATAGCTGAAATTTATACGGCAGAACCATATGTATATTCCCAGTTTATTACAGGGAAGGAGCATCCTTATTACTTTGGTCGTGCAAGAAATCCCTGGTTAACAGGTACTGCAACATGGGCATTTACCGCTGCAACACAGTACATTTTGGGAATTCGTCCGCATTATAATGGAATAATAATTGATCCTTGCATACCATCAAGCTGGGATGGTTTTGAAGTTAAAAGAATTTTCAGAGGTAAAAAGCTTTTAATAAAAGTGTTAAATCCAGAACATGTTTCAAAAGGTGTAAAAAAGGTGATTATAAATGGTAAAGAAATCAAAAGCAATCTAATTTCAGAAGCTCTTCTTGATGAAGAAAATGTAATTGAAGTAATAATGGGATTATAAATTTGAATAAAAAGTATAAAAAGAGATACACCTTGTGTCAAAATATGGTGTATCTCTTTTTTTATTTTATTTTTACAAAATTGTATGTAATTGTATATGATTATTTGTAAATTATAAAAAACAATTAAAAATTTCGCTATAATCATTTAAAATTTTTATTTGCAAACTCAAATCTTATGTGGCAATATAATTTAATATACAATGTAATTGATTTCAAAATAAAATGACACTAACTTTAAGGAGGTCTATTACAAAATGAGTTTTCCAAAAGGATTTCTGTGGGGTGCTACAACTGCATCGTATCAAATTGAAGGTGCATGGAACGAAGATGGAAAAGGTGAATCTATTTGGGACAGGTTCACACATCAAAAAGGAAATATTCTATATGGTCATAACGGTGATGTTGCCTGTGACCATTACCACAGGTATGAAGAAGATGTCTCTCTTATGAAAGAACTTGGAATTAAAGCCTACAGATTTTCTATTGCATGGGCAAGAATTTTCCCAGATGGTTTTGGTACTGTGAATCAGAAAGGTCTTGAGTTTTATGACAAGCTAATCAACAAGCTTGTTGAAAACAATATTGAACCGGTTATCACCATTTACCACTGGGACCTTCCTCAAAAGCTACAAGACATTGGCGGCTGGGCAAACAAAGAAATTGTAAACTATTATTTTGAATATACAATGCTTCTTATAAACCGTTATAAAGACAAAGTGAAAAAATGGATAACATTTAATGAACCTTATTGTATTGCCTTTTTGGGCCATTGGCATGGAGTTCACGCACCAGGAATAAAGGACTTTAAAGTTGCAATGGATGTTGTGCACAACATTATGCTTTCTCATTTTAAGGTTGTAAAAGCTGTAAAGGAAAACAATATTGATGTTGAAATTGGAATTACATTAAATTTAACTCCAGTTTACCTTCAGACAGAGCGACTTGGATATAAGGTAAGCGAAATAGAAAGAGAAATGGTAAAACTCAGCAGCCAGCTTGACAATAAACTTTTTTTAGACCCTGTATTAAAAGGAAGTTATCCACAAAAGCTGTTAGATTACCTTGTTCAAAAGAATTTGTTGGATAGCCAAAAAGCCAACAATATGCAGCAGCAAGTAAGAGAAAACTTCATTTTCCCTGATTTTCTTGGTATTAACTACTATACACGTTCTGTCAGGCTTTACGATGAAAATTCTGGTTGGATATTTCCAATAAGATGGGAACATCCTGAAGGAGAATATACCGAGATGGGCTGGGAAGTGTTCCCACAAGGACTTTTTGACCTTTTGACTTGGATCAAGGAAAGTTATCCACAAATCCCAATTTATATAACAGAAAACGGTGCAGCTTATAACGATAAAGTTGAGGATGGAAGGGTTCATGATCAAAAGAGGGTGGAATATTTAAAACAGCACTTTGAAATAGCAAGAAAGGCAATTGAAAATGGAGTTGACTTGCGAGGATATTTTGTGTGGTCTTTGATAGACAACTTTGAATGGGCAATGGGTTACACAAAAAGGTTTGGAATTATATATGTGGATTATGAAACTCAAAAGAGAATTAAAAAAGACAGCTTTTATTTTTATCAGAAATATATAAAGGAAAACTCGTAAATACAAATAGAAGCGGGCTTTTGAAAAATCACTTTATCAAAAGCCCGTTTTCTATTTTCCATCCCTCATATGAAAGTAGCCAAATCTTTTTTTCAAGCCCACCGCTAAAACCGCCCAAGGCTAAATCCGATTTTACAACTCTGTGGCACGGAACAACTATCACAGCTGGATTTTTGCCAACAGCATTTCCAACACATCTTGCCCCCTGTGTTTTTCCAACTCTTTTTGCAAGCTCTTTATATGAAATCACACAGCCAAAAGGAATCTTTATAAGTTCATTCCAAACTCTTTTTTGAAACTCTGTTCCTTGCAGCTGAAGTTTTAGCTCAAAAGAGGTTCTCTTCCCTTCAAAATACTCTTTAAGCTGCAAAATAGCTTCCTTTATAACAGGGCTTATTAACTCATCCTCATCTTTATGCGAAACAAACTTTACTGATACTATGCTATTGTCTTGTCCAACAATTTTTATAAGCCCAATAGGAGATAACAGATAGCCAATAGATATTTTCAATTTAAATTCCTCCATTTTTTAACTAATACCTTCAACAATTTTGTAAATAATTACTCCTATAATTAAGCTCCAAAAAATAATAATGGGAATACCATAATACCATTTCTTTGGTTTACCTTCTTGCCAAAGATTTTCTGCCTCTTTCTGGCATTCATTTAAAATAAAATCTGGTATAAGTTTTATTGTTATTGTAACCAAAAGTGGAAGTATTATTATGTCATCAAGATAACCCAAAATAGGTATAAAATCTGGTACAAAGTCGATTGGCGACAAAGCATATGCAATAGTAATCAAAGCAAATATCTTAGCTAAAAGAGGCGTATCTCTTCTTTTCATTGCTAAAAAAATAGCCGGAATTTGCTTTTTTAATAATTTTACTTTTCCCTTTATATTTTTTTTCATCAATAAATTTCCACCTTCAATTGCATACTTTTTTAAACAAAGTCCCACATTATGCATGGCTTAAAGATTACAGAATTAATTTTTTGCAAACCATTTTAGAAGTCACTTGTCTGAAGAAATATATCAATCCATTTTTTGTAACCGAATTAAAACTATACTTGATTGCTGTTTCTTACCATATTGTTCATTTTGAAATATAGGATAATAGCAATCAATTCAGTAATACAAGTGATAGCAATTATAATCTTTATCATATTCATATCATAAAACAGACCCATCAATGCTGCTCCGCCAAGCAAAGCTAAACCATAACTGGTATTAAATATTCCATACCCGGTACCACGTTTATAAAATGGTGTAATATCGGCAATGGCAGAGCGCATAACAGTTTCATGTGTTCCCATAACTATGCCAAAAATAATCATCCCAATAACAATAAGCACTGCCGAATTGCTCAATGTCAAAAATGGTAACAACAATGTCAGAAACGGAATTGCCATCAAAACTAAAAGACCACCGGTTTTATTTTCTGTTTTAACTTTCAGTCGATCATAAGCCTTTCCGATAAGCAGCGCTGTAACAGCATCAACAACCATAGCTATTGAATAAAGCAAGGTTATACTTTCATCTGACATCAAGTTTTTAGCTTTCAGGTGGTAACCTATTGTACTAAAATTGACAAATCCCAATGTACAGAAAAATGTAAAAGCTGTATAGATCCAAAAAATCGGTTTAAGGCGCTCTGTATGAAAATCCTTTTTTATACCTGCAGGAATAAGATTTTCTCGTTTAATCTTTCCATATGCATATATCAAAAATAACATTAGGATCACAAACGGAATAAATAATGATTTATATCCCAACTGATACTGGGTAATTCCATTCTTCCCTGAAAAATGAAAAAACATAGTCAAAATAAGAGGACCAATAAAAGCTCCTATTTGATCCAGAGCTTCCTGAAGACCGAAGGCAAATCCAACACCAGCTTCTTTTTCTGCAACACAAGAAAGAATAGTATCCTTTGCTGGACTGCGCAATGCTTTTCCTATTCGTTCCATTAAAATCAGCACAAAGAGAATTTTCCAGTTCATAGAAAATCCCATCAGAGGTACAACCAGTAGCATACCATAGCCCAGGAACATAAAAATCCAGTGTTTACCGCTCTTATCAGACAAGCTTCCTGCAACAAGCCTCAGAAAATACCCTAAGAACTCTCCAATACCAAATACCAGTCCGACTTGAGCTGCACTAACGCCCAATAAATTTAAATACTGGCTGTTGGCACTCCTTGCAGTTTCATAAATTACATCACCTAACATACTGATAATACCAAATATGATTATCAAAATTGTCGCCGATGTAAATTGGTTTTTCGAATTATTACTCATAAGTTTGATTTACCTGGTCAACCAAACTGTGCACACTAGCACGAGTTTGGCGGCTGGGGTATTTATATTCCGCCTTTCAGGCTTTCCCAGCCCCAGCAGGCGGTATTTGGGAAAGCCATAGCCCCTGTCCCAAGAAACAGGAACTTGCGCCTTTATAGGTCTTCCCCACTTGCCCCGAAACCAAAAGCGATTTCAGGACAGAGAGGTCTCTTAAAACCCTCTCAGGAGAGAGTGGAGTCACCACCGCTACCCTGAGAACTTGCCAGAGATTGTGGTTTTTGCCACGACTACCTGTACTTGTTCCATCCAGTGGTACAGATAGTCTCTCTGTCTCACTCTCAAGGCTTTGTAAAAACTTTATCACTCTACCTATCTCTCTGAGTTGCTTTTTCCTAACGTATGTGTTCTTAACTACCTTCCTTACGTACTCCTTCAGTTCCTCCAGTTCGTTTACATCAAGTCTACCGAGAAACATCATATAGTTGTGCGGTATTCTGTCTCTCAAGCCAAGCCCTCTTCGAGCTATCACGTACGAGCTAGCAACATCCTTGCTCACCATAAACTGCGGTGCATACTTCAGCATCCCTATTACCGAAGTATATGCAGGGTTTACTTCTATAACCTCTATCCCTTCTCGCTTTGCTAAAAGTTTTACCTTCTCCAGAAGTGATCTGTACCCAAAGTAATGCCTTATTCGTCTTGATCTTCTACCTGAAAAATCTTCTCTTCTTCCCCTGTCTTTTATGCTAAGGCTCTCAATCACTATGGCTTTTTGCTTCTCTTTCGCCATCTGTACTATCATGTGTGCATACTGCCACCTGTAATACTCCTTTTTCTCAAAACTCCCGCTCTCAAGTTCTGGCATTGGTATTCTGCCATATCCCAGAAGCTGTCCATGCTCATCTGTTTCTACCCATGCCACGTGCCTCGGATATGCGTTCGTGTCTATCCCTATAACTCCATTCGCTCTCGTTATCGCAGGCTGAGGAAAAACTTCTTCAATAGCAAAGTAGGCATATACTACACCACTTTTAAGTTTCAGCTGGACAGAATATGGCTGTCCACAAATACTTATCGCCTCAAGAAGTTGATTCCTATCAATATACCTCCCATCTTTTATCTTCCATCCGGGCTGTATTCTCGCATATACGTACTCCCTTTCTCCTACGTTGATTCTAAGTCTTGTACAATCTTCATCTATCTCAATCCTTGTGTTGAGATTCCCCTTCTTGCTCCTGTCTCCTCTTGAGTACAGATTCCCTTTCCTCTTCTCCTGCCACTTAAGTTGAAGTTTCTTGTACGCTTTACCGTTTATGTGCCTCTTCTGGAGTTTTTCAAAAAGCTGCCTGCCACCAAAAACAACCTTCTTGGGATTTTCTCCTCTTTCTTTGCATGAGGTCAAAATGCTTTTTGCTTTCATTATCGCATCATCAACGTATCGAGAATTAAGATTGAAAATCCCCTGCAGCTGCTTTTTGAGTTCATTCCTTTTATGCCCTTCCAGAAGCCTCTTATATGCATACCTCATACAAGAGGACCATCTTCTCATAAGGTCTAATACCTTCTGCTTATCTTCACTGCCCTCAAAAATTAGCTTGGTCTGAACTGTTATCATGTCTTTTATTAGCACCTCTTTGCCAATAAATCCTTGCTGCAAAAGATTTTACTGCCGCTATTAAATCCTCTGCTAGTTCTTCTTTTATTTCTTCTTCGTTTTCTCTACCGTTTAACACTACAAGTTCTACCCCAAAACTCTCCATGAAAAACTTAAGATATTCAAATCCAAACCTTGCAAGTCTGTCAGGATACTCTATTACAACTTTTACAACTTCTCCTCTTTTGATTTTGTTCAAAAGTTTTAATAGCCCTCTCCTGTTTTTATTCTACTTTGCTGGCTATTTCAGATATAACCTCATACTGCCAACCTTGAGACTCTGCGTATTCCTCAAGTCTTCTGAGCTGGTTTTTAAGGTACTCTTCTTGCTTTTTAGTGGAGACTCTTGCATACAAAACAACGGTTGGTTTTGGTTTTTCTTCTGTCATGCCAAGTAGTTTTTTATGTCTTCTTTTTTGTACCTTCTCCTTCCCTTAGGTAGCTTGAGAGGTATTATTAACCCCTTCCTTTTCCCAGTTTAGGAAATAGCCTTCGGCTAATGCTATATATCTCTTTAAGTTTTTGCATACTCAGCAACATTCAATACCACCTAATCAAAATTATACCTTTTTGTCTTGTTATTTTCAACTGTTGTGCCCTCCTTGCAATTATTCTTCTTTGTTCTATTTATCCACCCTTGACATCAACACCACGCACTCTACATGAAATGTCTGTGGAAACATATCAACAGGCTGAACTTCCACAATTTCATAACCATTTGAACAAAGAATACTGCTATCCCTTGCAAGTGTTGATGGATTGCAAGATACATAAATTATGTTTGGAATCTTCTGCTTTATCAAGCTTTCTAAGAGAGCTTTTTCACATCCACTTCGAGGAGGGTCAAGTATCACAACCTGAGGTATAATTCCTTTTTCCATAAGCTTTGGAATTTCAATCTCAGCATTTGCACATATAAACTCAATATTTGATATACCATTGTTTTTGCTGCTCTTTTTTGCATCTTCAACTGCATCTTCAACAATCTCTATGGAGTATACTTTTTTACAAAAAGGAGCGACAAACATCGAAATGGTACCTATTCCAGAGTATACATCAAACACAACTTCTGCATCAATATTCCTTAGATATTTCACTACCTGATTGTAAAGTAGCTCTGTTTGAATAGAATTTACCTGAAAAAATGATTTTGGAGAAATCTCAAATATTAAATTCCCTATCTTATCTTTTATTGTGTTACTTCCCCAGATCAATATATCTTCCTCACCCAATATTACATTTGTCCTTTTAGGATTCAAGTTTACATAAAGTGATTTAATGTTTGGAAACTTGTTTAAAATATCTTTTTTAATATTCTCCAAATCCTCAGGTACTTTTGTACAAACAAGAATGAGCATCATCTCATTAAATGCAAATGAGTTTCTAACAACAATGTGTCTCAAAACTCCCTGATGCTTTTTTTCGCTATACACCTCAATATTGTACTTTCGGATCAGATCTTTCATACCTTTTATTACGTCATCGCAAACCTCATGCTGAATAAGACAGTAATCTATATCAACAATGTCATGTGTCATCTTTTTATAAAATCCTATTTGAGGATTTTTATAATCTTCACCTACTGGAAGTGCAGTTTTGTTTCTGTATCTAAAAGGCTTTTCCATTCCAATTACATCATTTATCCTGGGGTTTAGTTTCCCTATTCGTCTAAAAGCATCCTCAACAAGAAGCTTTTTAAGACTCAATTGATACTGATATTTTGCATGCATCAAATGACATCCACCACATAAGTAATAATAAGGACATTCTGGCTGTTTTCTATGGGGACTTTTTTCTAAAATTTTTATCAATTTTGCTCTGGCATATTCTTTTTTTACTTCTTCTATTTTGATCTTTACAACCTCATCCACAAGAACATTGTCAACAAACACCACAAATCCACCAATTCTTGCAATGCCCTGTGCCTGGTGATTGAGCGTGTCAATTTTCACAACATACTCTTTTGATTTTTTTACCCCATTTTTTTCCTCCTGCTACTTTTTTATTTTTTTACGTCTTAATATTCTACACCATTTTTTATAGCAAGAAAATAATAATCTCATAAAGTTATAGTTCATTGATTGACCCGAGATTCACATGGTTTGAAAATCTTCTTTTGCATGAATACACCGAATGCTATCTGTATTATTCATTCTATGAATCTGAGGTTGACTCAAATATAAAATCCATCTGGGAGATACATCTTGATGCAGAAATTGCACATCTTTACAAAGCAGCTGGGCTATTACAAAAACATGAAAACAAATCTTGGTGCGAGGTCATTCCTTTTTGACAGTTCCCAAATCTTTTAATGTTCCATGACACAAGCGAATATGTCCGCAAAGTTCTTTCCCAGATGGTTGAAATCACAGCCGACAAAGAAAACCTGAGAAACGTAAATGACTTGCCAGAAAACCACACATTCTTCTGGTTTCAGAACAAAGTAAATCATTATATAAATTTGGTTGCAAGTCATGTGGTAATTGATAAGCACAACACGGTAAAAGATGAAGATTACAAGTGGGAGATGGCTCCACACCCAATTGAAAGTTTGAGAAATAGAAAAGAAGACAATATTTCAATTAAAAGAAAAATGCAGAAAAAGCTTGTTAGCATATAAACAAAAAGCTGTCTACCCTTGTGGTGGACAGCTTTTTGCAATTTTTATAATCTACTAAATTACTCCGTTTGTATTTTTCTTTCTTTTAAAAAAACCCCAAGTTTTCTATCTGTTCCAAGGATATGATTTTTAAGCCAGTCAACAATAAGTTTGTTTGTCTTTATAACTGCAGCAACTCCTGCTCCTTCTTTCTCTATCTCCTCTCGAAACTTTTTGTAGGTTTCAACAAAGCTGTCGTGTTCTTTCTTATGAGTTAAATAATCTGGATACAAATACTCTTTCATGTACTTTTCTTCAGTTGAAAAATGAAAAACAACATAATCACCTAAAAAGTCTAAAACTTCTGGCAAAACTTTCTTACCTTCACCCTGAGCACAAGCATTCAAAAGCCTGTTTACTCTCTCAAAAAGCTCTTTGTGCTGGTTGTCTATAGACTCAACTCCAACAGAGTACTGATCAAGCCATTCTATTTGTGGCATTTTCTTATTACCCCCCCTGTAATTAATTAATCTTTTTAAATAGTTTATACCCTCTTATCTGCCATTACTAACACAAAACATTACAGTTTTTTTCTCTCAGGCTTTGCCCATCCCTTTTTGTTTAGTATAGCTTCAAATGTACCGATAATTCTAAATAATACTGTCATTTGTCTGTAACCAAAATTTTCTAATATAGCAAATAACACAAGCAAGCCAAACTCTCTCCACTCTTCGTATTTTTTCTCAGAAAACTCTCCAAGCAGAACTGCTAAAATAGAAATAACAATACCATATAATATTTCCACTACAAAGAAAAACAACGCAACTTCTAAATTAATTATATGTGTAAAATATGCAAAAGGTATAAAGATATATCCCATAATCTCCACAAATGGACCTAATAGCTCAAATATAAATTGATACGGCATAGCAAAGAGCCCTAACATCCTATATCGAGGGTTGAACAAAAGGTCTTTGTGCATAAAAAGTACCTGGCAAAGACATCTTTGCCATCTTCTGCGTTGTTTTGACAGGTCTTGTATACTCTCTGGACATTGTGTCCAAACAATAGGGTCTGGCACAAACTCAACTTTGCCATGCCCACCTTCTTTGTATGAATTTTTTCTGAGTTTTACGACAACTTCCATATCTTCTCCAACAGTCTTATGAGAAAATCCCCCAACTTTTACAATAGCATTTTTGTTAAATGCTGCAAATGCACCTGAAGCAATGACAAGACTCCCTATCATAGAAAGTCCTTTTCTTGCGCCTAAAAAAGCTCTTAGATATTCTATTATTTGAAACTTTGCTATAGCCGACTTTGGAAGATGTAGTTCCTGAATGTTACCAAACGTATCTAATTTACATCCATTTACTATTCTAACAATACCTGTTGTTACAACAACTTCATCTGGGTTATCAAAGAACGGTTGCATAACCTTTGCTATTGAATCTCTTTCTAAAATCGAGTCAGCGTCAAGCGAACAAACATATGGATATGTACATACATTTATACCCGCATTGAGGGCATCAGCCTTACCCCCGTTTTCTTTATCAACTACAATCAAATTTGAATATTTTTTAGAATAATATATAGCCTTTATATCTTTTGTAGGAAGAACCTTCCTAAATTTTCTATCTACAATGTAAAGTTCAAATTCACTTTTTAATACATCCATGGTCCCATCTTTTGAACCATCATTAATCACAACTACTTCATACTCTGGATAGTCTATTTGTAGAAATGACTTTACAGATTTTGCTATTGTTTCTTCTTCGTTATATGCTGGAACAAGCAGTGATACAGGTGGTGCAAAATCAGATGAAACAATCTCAACAATCCTTCCTTTTATTTTGTTTCTCCAGTAACTTACAATGCCAAAAAGAGATATTAAAATCAAAACTGCATAAATGGTATTTAAAACCAAGACATAATACGATACAAACCATGAAAACCACAACATAATCTGTTTCATCTTACTATTCACTACCTCTTTTTATTGTTATAAGATAATCATATCCCTCTTCTTTAAGTCTTTGATAAAAACATTGTGGATTAGACGACTCCAGTATTTTTATTATTTCCAAAGCTAAATTTTTCTCATAATCAGTTCTATAATTCAAAAAACTTTTTATAATATACTCAAAATTGACAGGACTATAAAACACTTCTCTTATCTTATCCTTTGCAAATTTATCATTTGTTGAAAAGTAAAATGTTAAAAGTTCTTTCAACACAACAGGTCCGAATTCTGAAAGCATATTTTTCGCAAAATCTCTCATATAAAACCAATCATCTTCAAGGGCAGAAAGCAGATATTTCAAGGAACTTTTAGGGTATACATTGCTTAAAGCTCTTAAAGCCCGCAGTTTTACAAAATTCACCTTTTCGTTGTTTATTAGTGTTTCAAGTTTTTCAGCACAGTTTATACATCCCACTTTTTCTGTAGCTTTGCAGAAAGCAGCTCTAACTTCTGGTGATGAATGGTTTATAAGAAAATCAATGTTCTTTAAATCTTCCAATGTTGCAATCTCTGAAAATATATTTAAACATGATATTAATACCTTGTCTGATGGATTTTCTTTTATAACATAGAAAAGAATATCTTTTATTTTTTCTCCACCGTAAACTGCAAAAAACTCTATTCTTCTTCTAATTGCATAGGGGTATTTATCCATTTCCAAAAAGACTGTTTTTAAGAAAGGTTTAAATATATTTAAATCCTGTATCTTATCTATATTTTTGAAAATAGCTTCAGCAGTTATATCTATAAGATAAGGTGCCTTAATACTCATATTTAAAAGCATTTTCAGTTCATCTTCTCCACCCACCACACTTAAAACCTTTGCAAATCTTAATTTTTGAGCTCTATTACCTTTTTGAATTTTATCTATCGCAAAGTCAAAAAAATCCGAATTTTTCAGGGCTACATAAAGATTTTTCTTTTCTTCCCCATCTATCCATGGATAATTTGTATTTATAACATCACTCAGAAGATAAAAATTTTCAGCAGAGATAATACTTCTCTTTCCTGTTATTACATCATAAACAATTTTACTGTAATTTTCAAAAACCTGTCTCATTTTTCCCTGACGAATACTATTTATAATTTTGTATAAAAAAACAATTCCCGAAGTAACAATTAGAAGAATTACAATACATATAACACATAAGATTACAAAGTTTATACTATCTATCATTTAATTCACTCCAAAAATCTAAAACTTTTTTTAAAAGTACAAATCTTTTATTGTCACTAAAAATCTTGAATATAAAATGAAAAATCTCATTTTTAACGTTAATCTTTATAGTTAAGGCATTCGAATTTATTTTCTGCCCATTTTTTAAATAACTCAAAATTTCTTTAATCTCGTCTTCATCAAAATCTCTGTTATAAAGCAGCTCTCCAGTTGAAGCATTTACAGCTAAAAATTTATACGAAGTAAAGTATTCTGACAAAAACTCATCCACAATCTTGGGAACTACAATAATATGCTTATTTGACATTTGTTCTAAAAAAGAAATAATATGCATAATCTCATGAATATGTAAATATTCATCCTGGGTGTACAAAAGTGATTTAACTATATTGAATACCTCTAAAGTTGAAAACGGCTTTGGTATGATTCCAACAGCACCAAGTTCATATGCCTTCAATCTTGTCGCACGGTGAATATTGCTACTCAGCAAAATTACTGGAATGTGAGCTTTAACAGGACTTCTTTTAATAGTTCTCAAAACTTCAAAGCCATTTATTTTGGATAAATTTGTATCTATTATGGCAATATGAATATTATTCTCACCAATCTTATTTAAAGCTTCCTCACCATCAACAGCTTCAAAAAACATATAATGATGTATCGGATCAAAAGAATTTTCAAACCTCTCTCTTATCGCTTTTCTTACATACTCATTTTCATCCGCAATTAATATATTCTTAACTATCATAAGATGCTCTCCCATCTTCAAATACCATCCTGACTTTCTTTTACCCATTTTTAATCTTTTAAAACAAAAATAAAAAACCCCTTTTTTCTTTGAACCCTGTACAGGTTTAAAAAAAGGGGCTATACTCAAAACCTATTATGGTGCCGAAGGCGGGAGTCGAACCCGCACGGCCTCGCGGCCACTGGATTTTGAGTCCAGCGCGTCTGCCAGTTCCACCACTTCGGCACATTTTCCTTTGAATTTTCAAGCAAAATAGATTATATCATAAATTTTTGAGATTGTCAAAGCCGTAGATTTTGATAAAATCCTGCTGGCAGATTGAGTTACCAACTTCATTTTACTGTCTTTCACGGTAAAAAGTCAAGGGGCTAAAATCAAAAAATTAATTACACTCGGGTCAGTTTTTTAAAAGGGATATTAACACCAACAAATTCTCTGAAAAATTTTTAAGTTTTAATATTCAAATGGTTGGGATATAATAGAAATAAACTCAAAAAAGCGCGAGGTTATTTGAATGGAAACTTTCTGGTTGTTTATAATATGTTCTTTGCTATTTGCTCTGAACTTTTTTATAACTAAAAAATTTGGACTCAAAAGTGTAGAGTATGAAATCCACTTTGAAGAGAACAAAAAATCTGAAGGTGATGAAATCCACATTATCGAAAGAATTTACAACGGTAAGATCCTGCCGCTTCCATGGGTAAAATCTGAATTTGAAGTGTCAGCATTCTTTTTCATGGAAAATGCAAAAAATTATGTAGTGGGAGATAAGCTAAGGTACATCAGCATTTTCTTTTTTCTGCCTTACCAGCAAATAGTAAGGCGGCACAGATTTGTTGCAACAAAAAGAGGATTTTATAAGCTCGACAAGATCTATCTTGTGACAGGAGACCTTTTCGGTCTTTCGACAGATGACAGGTGCTACTATGTAAATTCCAACATTACCATTTACCCAGCATTTTTGGACCTGAAAAAACACCTTCTGCCCCGCTCAAGCCTCTCAGGTGAGGTTGTGGTAAAAAGACATTATTATGAAGATATATTTCACTTCGCAGGAATAAGAGAGTATCAGTCTTTTGATTCTTTCAATAGAATAAACTGGAACGCAACTGCAAAGTATAATACTTTGATGGTAAACAAGTACGAATACACCTCATCAGGTGAGGCTTTGATACTTTTGAATGTCCAGAGTTCAGAGTATGAAAGAAAAGAGGTTTTCAACAAAAACGCTATTGAGTTTGGAATAAAGATTGCAGCAAGCTTGGCAAAAGAATGCTTGGATGCTCACATTCCAGTTGGTTTTGTTTGCAATGGTGTAGATGAAGAAACCCTGCAGCCGCTTGAAATTCTGCTTCCATCACAAGACTCAAATCAGCTTCTAAAAATTCTCGAAACCCTTGCACACATTAAAATTCAGGTAAACGAATACTTTGAAGTTCTACTTTATCAGGTCTTAAGAAGTTACAACTTCCGCGAGCTTTTTATAATTACCTCATTTGTGAACAAGGAGATGGAAGATTCTATTCTCCTTTACTCCTCACTTGGAGTTAAGTTTACCATTATCCTTCTTGAATATAATGATAAAGCTTTAAACTTAGAATCAGAAAATGTAAGAATTTTTCTGGCAAAACAGAATATTTTAGAAAGCACCAGAGCCTAAGTAAAAATCGCCGCAGGCACATTCTATTATGTTTGTTATTTACACCTGCGGCTTAAGTTTTCTTTTGGAAAGCAAAAAAGATATCATTCCTGATATGCTATGAAAAGACTGCTAGGTGCAATTTCAAAACTACCTATCGCTTCCTGTTCATTTTCTTCTGAAAATATAACTCCATCATTCGCTTTTATTTTCCATATTCCATCAGGAAGCGCAATGACCTTTTTTTCTTTAAAAGGATTATATGCAACAATAATTTTTTTCCACACATCATAAGGATATGAAATCAAAAACGCCACAATGCCATCAGATGCTGGCAAGAATTTTAGATATTTTCTTATTTCACCTGATGAGCGCATTCTGAACGCTAAATGTTCTTTTCGCAACTTTATGAGGTCACAATAAAACTTAAATGTGTCATAGAACTTTTCTTTTAGACTCCAGTCAATCTTGTTTATGCTATCTCCTGCGTTATATGTGTTTGGATGCCCACCTTTACTTCTGTTGAATTCAACTCCACCATGCAAAAACGCTATACCTTGAGAGGTCAAAATAATTGCATTTGCCAGTCGACACGCCCTGTCAATCCAGAATATATCTTCACCAACCATAGTTTTTTGGGCTTTATCAAAAAGAGTTAAATTGTCGTGGCAGGAAACATAGTTAACACATTCGTCAGGTTCTTTGGCAAAATCATCAATAGCTGCTTTTATACCCTGCTTTAATCTTTCAACATCCGAAAGGTTCCCATGCATATAGCCAGTTCTGAACCCGTCAAGGTCACCTCTTATACTATCTCTTATTCTATCATTGAAAAGTCCAATGGAATATCCCTTATGTGCACTTGATTCAATTGTTGCTCTTTCTTCCACAAGACACAAACTATCTCCCATCACCCAACCTTCACCATAAATAAGAGCTTTTGGATTCCTCTTGCGAACCTCTCTGGCAATTGTTCTCATAGTTTGAGTATCAATAAGCCCCATGAGATCAAACCTGAAACCATCTATATGAAATTCTTCTGCCCAGTATATTATTGTATCAAGTATAAATTTTCGAACCATTGGTTTTTCTGTTGCAATTTCATTACCACAACCTGTTGCATTTGAATATTCGCCATAATCATCTATGCGGTAAAAATATCCGGGAACAATCTTATCAAAGATAGAAAATCTACCACCCTTTATATGGTACGTGTGATTAAACACAACATCCATTACAACTCCAATGTTGTTTTCATGCAAAGTTTTAACCATAGTTTTGAGCTCTTTTAAAGCTTCAATTCCTCCGCTTTTTGTTGAATACCAGTACTCAGGACACTGATAAAGTACAGGATCGTATCCCCAGTTATATTTTTTATCAGGATTTTTGTCATCCACACTTCCAAAATCAGAAATAGGAAGAAGATGAATATGAGTAATTCCAAGTTCTTTAAGGTGTAAAAGTCCCGTTGAAAACTTTTCTTTGTAGTAGCTTTGCTGACAAAGTCCCAAAAACTTTCCTCTGAGTCTCTCTTCCACACCTGAGGTTTTATCAATCGTAAAGTCTCTTACATGCATTTCATATATTATAGCATCTTGTTGTTTTTCTATGTTCTTGATATAAGTATCTTGCTGCCATCCTTCAATTTGTATATCTGCCGGGTCAAATATGAAAGATTTTTGAGAGTTTGAGGAAGAAGCTCTTGAGTAAGGATCAGGAACTTCATACACAACAAACCCTTCGTCATCATCATAGTTGTAATGCCAGACCTCATAAAGATAATAATGGTTTTTCAAGTTACCAGTGAGATAAATATTCCATACACCGTTTTCTTCTCGAGCCATTTCTTTTTCAAACCTGTAATTTTCACTCTCATCAAATATTTTTATTTTAACTTTATATGCCGAAGGTGCCCAGAGTTTAAAGTAGGTACCATATGATTCATATTTCATACCAAGTTCATAAGGATAAAAAAACTCTGGTGCTGTTAAAATTCCCCTTGGTCTTGCCCATATATGCTCAGTTTTATAAGTAATTTTGTATTTCAAATTTGGCAAAAGTCTTTTTGAAGTAACTATTTTTATCATATTTGTAAAAGCAGATTCTCTGTCAAAGTACTCATTTATTACGATATCGTTGCCAAATCCCGGAGGATACCAAAGTTTTTGACTTGCACCCTCTGCAAATTTAAATTTTTGCCCAATTTTTATCTCTTTCAGATCTTTTATAAGCTCATATCTTCCACGCAGTTTTGAATATGTCATTTCCCATTCTGGTGAAATCTGCCAATTATTCATCTCGCCAATTACAAACACTGGTTTACTTAGTGGTTTTCGGTGATAGTCAAAATATCCTTCCTTTAAAACAAACCTGATTTTCCCTTTTTCTTCGCAAATTTCATATCCTCTCATCTCTGCTTCATATGGACTATCAGAATGAGGAACTATTTTATCAATTCTTTCTATATCTATTTCTTCTTCATTTAAAAATATTTTAAAATCTTCCTTCTTTACAGAGTGAACCATTTGAGAAAGAATAACAATTATCTCGTTAAAATCATCAATATAAGCTTTCACTATCATTAAAACCACCTGTCTTTTTCTAAATAATAAGATATGCAATACTTAAGAAATTATATATCATTTATACCCTTTTTTGAAATAAAAAAATTTGTTGACTGAGAATTATAAATTATAAAATGTTTTTATTCCCTTTTATTGGGGTATAAATAAAAGAAGAAAAATTTTATTTAGAATCTGTGGTGATTATCAAAATGTATGAAAAAAACAAGGATTTAAATTGCAAAGCAAACAACTATGCAGCCAAAATATCAATAATATATGCAGTTGCAAGTGCTATATGGATTTTAGTATCTGATATGCTGACAACTAAACTTCTTTCTAGCAAAAATCTATTTGCAATGTTTTCTATCATCAAAGGCTGGCTCTTTGTACTTGTTACTGCAAGTCTTTTGTATTTTCTGATTCGCAAAAAAATCTATTCGCTTTACCTGTCTGAAAATAATCTCCAAAATGCATTAAATGAACTTCAAAAGACAAATGCTGAGCTTTCCAAAACACAGGAAAAACTTGTTGTCCAGTATAAAAAACTTGCCAAAAACCAGGAAAAGATAAAAGAACTTGCTTACTTTGACCAGCTAACAGGTCTTCCAAACAAAAATCATTTTATGCTTACACTTGAAAAGACTATTAAGGAATCCAATTTTAAAGGACAGCAGTTTGCATTAATATTGATTGATATTGACAATTTTGGTAAGATAAATAATACTCTTGGGCATACAACTGGTGATATTGTTCTAAAAGAAATTGCGCAAAAACTTAAAGAATCAATAGGTACCAATGGTTTTGTGGCAAGGCTGACAGGAGACGAATTTGGAATAGTAGTTTATAGCTTTCCTGATCTCAATATTCTGAACTATTTCATCTATAAAATCTTTAATTCTTTTTCTACATCATGGGAAATAATGAAATATAATTTTTATATCACACCAAGCATGGGAATAGCTATATATCCTTCAGACGGAAAAGATAGCACCTCGCTTCTGACAAACGCTGATAAAGCTTTAAAGCTTGCCAAAGAAAAAGGCAAAAACACTTTCTGTTTTTATAGTCTGGAAATGGATAATATTCTTCAGCAGAGACTGGAATTTGAATCAGATTTGAGAAAAGCTATAGAAGAAGAACAGTTTATTTTATATTATCAACCAATTGTGGATCTTAAAAAAATACAATTATGTGGTGCAGAAGGACTTATTCGCTGGATACATCCACAAAAAGGTATTATACCACCTATGTCTTTCATCCCAATTGCTGAACAGACAGGATTAATAACTCAAATTGGTAAATGGGTGGTGACAAAGGTCATTTCAGATTTGAAGAACATAAGAGAAGTAGTAAATTACAATTTTTATATCTCATTTAACACATCTTTAAGAGAGTTTTCAAGCGCAAATTTTATTGATGACGTACTTTATACCATCGAAACTTCAAATATTGATCCTGCTTATTTAGGAATAGAGATTACCGAATCAGTTGCAATGGCAGATCCACAAAATACCATAAAGTCACTTAAAACTTTTAAAGAAAAGGGTATGAAAGTTTTACTTGACGATTTTGGTACAGGCTATTCTTCTCTGAACTATTTGAAAGAACTTCCTATTGACGTTGTTAAAATTGATAGAAGTTTTATAGCAAATATGAACAAGGATATAAAAGAACAAAAAATAGCTAAAAGTATAATTGACCTTTCTCACATCTTAGAGTTAAAAGTTGTGGCAGAGGGTATTGAGGATAGTCAGCAGGCTGAGATACTAAAATCTTTTGAGTGTGATTTCGGACAGGGGTATTTGTTTGGCAAACCACTTCCGAAAGACCAATTTATGGAGCTTGCAAAGAGGTTTTGAATAGCAAAAGTGGCAGAGGTTAAAAGATGACAAAGCCACATTCGCTAACTTAATCTACAGAACAGGAGTGAGTCTTCTTGGTAGATTCTAAAAAATTCATTGACTGGATTCAAATGGGTAAAAAGGACTTTAGAGCTGCTCAAATTTTATATGAGCATGAAGGGGACAGAGGACTTGTTTGTTTCCATTGCCAACAAGCTGTTGAGAAGAATGCCTTCAAATTACTCAGAAAATAATGAGAAAAATTGAAGAAGTATTAAGTACAAATCTATAACCACAGCCACATAATTATGGCATCATCTGGTGGATCGGAATAATAATTTTTTCTTATACCTTCCTGGACAAATCCTAAGCTTTTGTAAAGTGAGATAGCAACATAATTTTTGCTCCTTACCTCAAGCGTAAGACCAACAAGTCCATTTTCCTTTGCATATGAAATGAGGGCAGAAAGTAAAAGTCTCCCTATTCCCTGCCCCCTTTTTTGGGGATGCACAGCAATATTTGTAATGTGTCCTTCATCTACTATATGATGCATCCCTGCAAATCCCCATACTTTACTATCCTCTTCATATACATAGTATATCGCATTTTCATTTTTAACCTCATCTATAAAACTTTCTTTACTCCATGGTACAGAGAATGACAAAATTTCTATTTCATGTACCATATCAATGTCTTTTTCTGTCATCCTTCTTATTACACCTTTTGTCATGTACCCTGTTCCCTTTCTGCGTACGATTTTTTAAGGTAAACTGGTACAAGGTCAAAATGAGAAATAACTTCTCCTTCTTGTGCAAGTTCATAAGCTAATAATCCAACATTTGACGCTTTTTGATACTGCAAAAACTTAGGTGAAAGTTTAAACTGAGAAAAATCATAAACATCTAAACCCTCACCAAGCAAAACAGGGTTATACTTTTTTGCAAGCTCTTTTGCTTCTTCAATATCAACTATAGAAGTTGGATGATATGTTTTTAGCTTGCCATCCTCGAATCTGAAAATTCCAGTAAACACCTTTTGTGATTTTGCATCCAAAATAGGCATTAGAAAATCTGAACAAGCCCAGAAGTTATAACAAAGAGCTTTCAATGTATCAACACCTACACAGGGTTTTGAAGTGGCATAGCAAAAACCTTTTATTGTTGAAACACCTATTCTGAGCCCGGTAAAAGATCCTGGTCCTACTGCTACCGCAAAAAGATCAATCTCTGCAATATTAACAGAAGCATTTTTTAATACCTGATCAATTAAATCAATCAACATCACCGAATGAACAAGTTTTGTGTTTAAAACCACCTCAGAAATTACCTTGCAATCTTCCAGCAAAGCAGCGCTTGCTACCTTGCCGGACGTCTCAATCGCCAATATCTTCATCTCTTTCTATCACATCCTCAACTTTTTTGTACCTTTCTCCAATACCGGTTATCACTATATTTCGCACATTTTCATCTATCTTTTGAATACAAACTTTTAAACACTCCTTGGGATAAAGCCTTTTTAACTTATCAGCCCACTCAATTATCACTATACCATCACCATAAAAATACTCTTCATATCCTATGTCCTCAAGTTCTGTCTCTTCAATTCTATAAATATCAAAATGATAAACTAAAATGTCATCTTTCCCTTCATAGACATGAAATATGGTAAACGTTGGGCTTGAAATATCTTCAATCCCAAAAGCCTTGGCAATACCGCGTGTTAGTGCAGTTTTTCCACTACCAAGATCACCTTCTAAAGCTACAATTGAACCTTTAAAAAGATTCTTACCAATATTGTATCCAATCGCTACTGTTTCTTCATATGAATAAGATATTATTTCTTTCATTTTGCATGATTTCCCCTTTTTTATTTGCGATGATATACAACTTTGCCATCAATTAAAACATATTCAACCTCAGAAAATATGTCAAAAGGATGACCCTTGTAAACTACAATATCAGCATCTTTACCTTCTTTTATACTACCAACCCTATTATCAATCCCTAAAATCTTTGCAGGGTTTATAGTAATTGCTTTTAGAGCGTCTATCTCGTCCATTCCGCTTTTACATGCAAGTGCACTACATAGCACAAGATATTTTTGCGGAATGACAGGATGGTCTGTCATGATAGCTACAAGAATACCGTTTTTAGAAAGTATCCCAGGGTTTTTGAAGTCAAGGTTTTTGAGCTCAACCTTTGACCTATCAGTAAGGTTCGGTCCAACAATACATGGGATATTCTCTTGTTTTAGCTCGTCAACTATCAAATATCCATCTGTTACATGGTCAAGGGTAAGATTTACATCAAATTCCTTAGCTATTCTTATAGCTGTAAATATATCGTCTGCTCTGTGAGCATGAGCTTTGAGAGGAATCTCTTTTGTTAAAACCTTTATAAGGCTTTCACTTTTCATATCAAACTCTGGCATATCTTTCTCTTCATCCTGCTGAGCTTCAAGCTTTTTATTTAAGTACTCTCTTGCTTTAAAAAGTGCTTCTCTTAAGATTGCAGCAGTTGCCATGCGTGTTTGAGGCATCTGGTGTTTTTCATGGTACACGCTTTTTGGGTTTTCCCCAAATGCAACCTTCATTGCAGCAGGTTCTTTTACAACCATCTTGTCAATTCTCTTGCCAAACGTCTTGATGACACAAAACTGACCGCCTATCACATTGGCACTTCCCGGTCCTGTTGCAACACATGTAACACCACCTTCAATTGCCTCTTCAAAACTTCTGTCAAACGGATTTATAGCATCAATTGCTCTAAGGTGTGGCGTGACAGGGTCTGAGTCTTCGTTTCCATCAGCACCTTCAAACCCGACAGAATCTTCCCACATTCCTATGTGTGAATGCGCATCTATAAACCCTGGAAAGACAAGCCTGTCTTTTGCCTCTATTACATGATCTGCATATTCATTTATATTATTGTCAATCATTGCTATCTTTCCATCTTTGATAAGTATATCTCCTCTTTCAATGATACCTTTTTCATCCATTGTATATATTTTTGCGTTTTTTATTAAAATGCTTTCCATAAATTGATTGCCTCCCAAACAAATAACTATTATTTTATTTTGTTGCATGCATAAGATATGTCATATCAAATTTGGGTTTCAGCGCTAAGTGTGCTTCAACAGGCTTTTGATAAAGGTACACCTTTCCATAATCTTTTGTCAAAACATAAACCTCTTCAAATCCACTTGATTTTATGAGATTCATATACTCGGATGGACTTTTTAAAGTTTTCACCTTTTCCATAAACTCTGGTCTTATACCAAGATCAAAATCAAGTTTTATTACTTCTCCAGAAGGTCTATCAAATGTTACTTCAAGTCTACCATTCATTATGTATGCATTTCCTATATAGAACTTGTAACTCACAGTATGTTGACTTTTATTTTCGAATATATAGGATTTTGCATGAACAAATTTCCCAACAAGCACCTGCATAATCTGTTCAGCCCAATCATTTAAGACCTTAGACTCAATTTTTTTTATTTCATCAGACGGTTTTAAATGTGCCACAGCTTTCAAGATGTTTCCGTACTTATCAGCAGTTATCTCTACATTGCCAAAAATACTTTTTTTAGTATACAAGTATTCACCGCTGGAAGAAATATTGAACTCAGAGGAAGAAAAAGGAAGACGCCTTGTCTTAGAAGAAAGTAGATTTAAAATCTTTTCAAATTTCAACTTTACATATTCCGCGTGCGCTTTTTTTTGAGCGTACTCAACATAGCTGTTATAATCCTTTATATTTAAAGTATTTACAGGCAGGTTAAGCTGTGGATATACCTTGCCATCAACAAAGTCGTAATAGACATCTTTTAATCCAAGGACATTGTTCACTGTGGTATACTTTAAAAAAGAATCCGAACTCAAAACAGGTACAACCTTTATGCTACTTAAGATTTTACTCTCTTCGTCGCCTTTTTTGCCTGCATTCCTAAAGTTAATATCTTGATGCCAGTTTATGTTAAACTCCAAAAGTTCTCCGTTATCTTTGTTTAGTACAACAGTTGCCCAGTCTCCTAAAACCTTTTTGTCGCCTTCATATCGATTAAAAACACAAACGTAGGCATTTTGCGATGAAGCCACCTCAATATCAACATTTCCTTTTGTATAAGGTGCAAGCTTGTATAAAATCTTAAAAGCTTTTGTTTTCACATCACTTATTGAAAACCTATTAACTATATCAGAAGGAGTAAATTTCTTGAAATAAACTATAGTCTGGTCCTCTTTCATATAAATTTCATATTTTGATTTTGAATCTTCAAAAAGATATTTGAACATAAAGGCATCGTCTGGTAACTTCTCGATGAGAATGTTGTCTTCAACAAGCTTTGCATTTTTCAGTTCAAACATATTTTTTACATAGGTTATGTTGTCATTTTGGGTTGGTGTATTTTTGATTGTAAAATTTCTGATTAAAAGGATTATAAACAAAATTCCAAATACAAATGCTGCAATGCTTATTCCAAGCCTTTTTGTATAAATCTTTATTTTCATAACACTCGGTCTTTTTAAAACCTTCCCTCGCTTTTTTAAAAGCAGATTGTTACTTTAATTGTATCATTTTGTTATTTCACCTTCAATATACGCAAAAGCATTGTGGTTGTGAATACTCTCAATTGACTCAACAAAAACCTTATACCATTTAATTCGCCCATCTTCCCTTATTTTTAAAACAACCTCTCTCAAAAGGTCTTCAACAAAGCGAGGGTTCTGATAAGCTCTCTCTGTTACCCATTTCTCGTCAGGCCTTTTCAAGATAGAATAAAGAGGGCATGATGCAGAAGATTCTGCAATCTCAACAAGCTCTTCAATCCACATAAATTTTCTCATCTTTACCTCTATTGTCACATAAGCTCTCTGGTTGTGAGCTCCATATTCTGAAATTTCTTTTGAGCATGGACACAGAGTGTGAACAGGAACAACCACACCTACTTTAAGGTCAAATTTGTTGTCTCTTTCTGCTTCGAAATAGCAGTCAACTTTAAGTGGAGAAAGCGTTCCTGTCACAGGTGTTCTTTTGTTTATAAAGTAAGGAAAATCAAACCTTATATAGGCTTTCTCTGAATTCAGCTTTTCTTTTATTCTATCCAAAAGCTTTTCTATCTCCTTAGGTCCCACAACTTTCAGCTCATCTATAGCTTCAATGAACCTGGACATGTGTGTGCCTCTGATATCCCCTTTTAGCTCTGCTGCAGCAGTAATTTTTGCAATTGTTGTCTGAGTTTTGTTTTCTCTATCCATTACGACAATTGGCCAGTTTAAATCCTTTATCCCAACTTTTTGAATACTAATACCGCGAAGGTCCTTCTGACTCTGAACATCAATCATTCATCTTCACCCCTGTATATGACGCTACTGTCCTCTGTCTCCCACACTTCAATTTCATAAAGCTTGACGCCTTGTTCTTCTATTTTTTTGCTAAGTTTTCCCCATATCCATTTTGCAATGTTCTCAGCAGTAGGATTTTCTATTATATCGTTTATATACGCATGGTCTAAGATGTCAATCACCTCATTCTGTACAATCTTCTTTAAAAGCACAAAGTCTATCACCATGTCCTGGTTATCAGGTTTCCCCTCAACTGTAACAACAAGCTTGTAGGTGTGCCCGTGAAGGTTTTCACATTTCCCATTATACTTTGTGAGATTATGCGCCGCGTCAAATTTAAAGATTTTTTTGAGAAGCATAACGAAAATCACTCCCAACCCATAATAAATATTAACTAAAAATTTAAGAGGCTGCTCTTTTGACAATCACATAACAGCCTCTTTTTAAAGTTCTAACTCAAAAACATTAAAGTAGAATTCTTCAATGAGCTATCTTTTCTGCATCTGTTATTATAATTACAAATCACTTTATTCATATAGCATTGCTTTCAAAATTTATTATACCACATTCTTTGGCTATTTTCTCACTGCTTGGACTGACACTGAATTTCCCGCCAAATCTTTGACATTTGGTGATATATTTATAATGCTCCCTGACAGAAGCGGGTTTGTAAATGTAATCTCAACAACCTTGTTATCAGAAGACTTTACAAAGCTCACAATACTGCCCCCTGCAACGCACGAAAAGTTTTGAGCAATTAGCGTTGAAGCATCTATAGGTTCAGAAAATGTGAGCTTGACTTTTCTTGTATCTGTCGAAGAAAACTCTGCCGTGACATCAGGTGAAGTTCTTTCTGTCACATGTTCAACAGTTTGAGCTTTCAACACAGAAGCCGAATTTCCACTGTTATCCACTATTAAATCCGGTCTTTTTATCTCTACGCTTACTTTACTGTCTACTATACCCGCTCTTTTTATCTTAACATAAACTATGCCGTTTTGAATATAAGCTGTGTAGTCAACATCAGGAATTAAAGTAATACCTCCAACCTTTAGCTCAATTCCTGCAGCCAGCACTGTATTATTTATACCTGATAGAGCAAAAACTGGTTCATCGAATGTAATAGCTATTGTGTCTGACTGATTACCACTTCCAACCGAAATACCTGTCTGCTGTGGAGAAATCTTGTCCTTTAACAATATTGAAGGATAAAAACTTATATCAAGCGTGGGTGAAATTACAAGGCTCTGTTCAAATTGGTCTTTTATATTCGAATTTACCGTAAATATTTTCAGTGGTTCTACATCCTGTCCGGAATCATTTGTATCAGCCATAGCACTCGAAGTTAAAGAAATTGATGTTTTTAAAGTAATGGCTTTTTTATCTTGAGAAATTGTATAACTTACAAAACCAAGGCTGACCACTTTATCGTTGTCCGGATTACCATTTAAACTTGATGTTGAATATGCATTTCTGAACATTATTGCTGCAGGGTCAAAGGATGCAAAGATGTATCCATTCAAACTTCTTATTTCAATTGTATTTTTATCCAGTGCCACAACCTCTATGTCTTGTGCAGATATTCCTCTAAAGTTTGCCGACACAGAAACCGGCATTGCAATTGTAGCATTTGCTATAAAGTTCCCTGCTTTATCAGTAAGAGTAGGAACTGCCAATTTGTCTACTACAGCTCCAGATTGACTCCACTTGCCAGGAGATGTATCGTCTGCCCCTGGAATTAAAAGGGTGATTCTGTCGCCGTTTGGAGAGATATAATCAACTTTTGCCCCTTTGATACTCGAAAGTGGAATTGTTGCGCTTGATGCCCCTACAAAATAACTGCTCAAATTCTTCAATTTTTCAATATCCATAGGTTCTGAGAAAAATATATCTATTTTGTCCATATCTGAAGAAGAATCATACTTGGCAATTGCAGCAGTGATAGTTGGCGCAAGCGTGTCTTTTACATCTATTGAATAAATACTGGTGTCCATAACATTTTCTTTTACAGACGTATCACAAATACCTGAAATCTTCAAAGTATATCTTCCACCATTTATTGCTGCAAGTGCCGAAAACTCAACCACAAATATTGAACTGTCATTTTCTTTTAACTTCTTTACGCTTTTTGCCTGCGATTCTATTATTTGCATACTATCTGCTGAAAGCAGAGAAAAGCTCTGAACTCTGTCATCTGCATTCACATTTTCAGTAAATGTTACTTTAATTATATTCCCATCCAATACTTCAATGCTTTTTACTGCTGGTTTTGTAGTATCATCCTGTGCTTTGCCTGCAACTGATACCCAATCTGATACCTTGTTGCCCAAAAGGTCTTCAACGTATCGGAACCTCACTTCAAATGAAACAAGTGCTCTGCTGTCAAGCTTCAATTGTTGATTTAACTGAATGTCAATTGTTTTTTCATCTGAAAGAAGTGTTATTTTTGCCCCAATTGCGTGGTTGGTACTATCTTGAGCCTGATAAATCTCATATTCGCCTGTTGGAATCAAACCATCTAAGCTTCTAATCTCTTCATCAAATACAAGTCTTATTCGATTGTTTGAAACAAGCTCTAAGGACACAAGCTTTGGCGGATTTTTTTCAAGCACTGTTGTAAATGTAGCTTTAAAGTCAGGAGCTTTATATCCTGCAAAGTCTTTCGCTTCTGTTATTTCAACCGTATGATTCCCATCAGCAAGAGGATATAAAAGTTCAATATCAACAGCATTCTCTTGATGGTCTGGTGAAACTTTTGCATACACATAATTCGAATCAATTCTTATATTTGCTCCAACCGAAGATAAATCACATACCTTGTAAGCATTTGCAGAATCAATATTCATAGGCTCAGTGAAGATAACTTTAAACTTTTTGCTGTTAATGAGTCTAAAATCCACAACCTTTGGCTGGGTTGCATCAATAACTGTTAGCTCTTTTGTTATGCTTAAGATCTGACCTGTTTCTGAAAGAAGGTTTGTAATCTCAACCATCAGCTTGTCAGTTTGATTTAATCTGCTTGGGAAGATTATACTCACAGTTTTAAAATCGCTCGAAATACTCTTTTTCACATCTGTAACTTCTTTGCCATTGACATAGATTTTTATCGGCAGGTTATCCTGCTGGCTCTTTGAAATCGGCTTTGTAAACTTCAAATCCACTTTCTTTAAACTCTCAATTTTGATATCCTCTGCAAAGGAAAAAGGCATTGTCTTTGCTACAAACTTCAAAGTTGTAGCTTGCCCTTTGTAAAAAAGCGTGTATTCTTTTCCTTCTTGCTGAGCAGATGTTTTTATCTCAACAACCTTTTTGCTTGAGTCTGCAAACTTTGCATCCAAAACAGAAAGTCCTCCATCAAACGAAAAGTCAGATTTAACAATTGAAGAAAGTTCCTTATCAAATGTCACCTTTAAATTTTGCAGGTCAATTATTTCAATACCGACAGGCTTTGTAGCTTTCAAGCTTTCGTTTAAAAAGGCATTGTAAAGTATAGCTGCTGTCTGACCTCTTGTGACAAGCTTTCCTATCTCAATTTCGGATTCTATCCCATAAAAAATGTTCATCGAATATGCTTTCTGGATATAGTTCAGTGGCCACTTGCCTTTGAGCTCCGACTCCCTCACACCAAGTGCTCTTACAACTATGGCAGTTAACTCTTCAACTTTTAAGTACTGTTCTGGTTTGAAAGTCCCATCTGTATACCCTGAAATCAATCCTATTGCCTTTGCAGCTTCTATGTATCCAAGCCCCCAGTAATCTGTCTTAATATCTTTAAAAGAAGACCTTTTTTGATTTGCATAAAAATCTGCTAAAGGCTTTTTGCCAAGCAGCATGATAATCATTTTAGAAATCTCTGACCGTTTAAGAGGTTTGTCAAGATTCAAATTTCCTTTTGTGTCACCTGTCATTATTCCTTTTTGCTTTAAAACCTGTGCTGCCTGCTGATAGTAAGAAAGGTTTTGAGAAAATGAAGTATTTACCAAAAAGCTTAACAGAAAACTCAGTAAGGTTAGAAAAGCAAAAAGTCTTTTACCCCTTCTTTTTAACATTGCTGTTCTCTCCTTTGTTCAATATTTGTATTTCTTCACAGCATTTATACAAGGTATTATATCACGTTTTTTGGAAAATGTTTAGAAAAAGGAAGATAAAAAAGACTGCCGTGCAGAAAAAATTGGGTTTTGTCCTCCACGGCAGTCTTGTATGTTTTTTTATTCCTCTTTTTTCTCTTCAATGAAATCCTTCAATTTCTTTAACACCTTTTTTTCAAGCCGTGAAATGTACATCTGTGAAACGTTCATCTCCTCTGCAATTTCCTTTTGAGTCTTTTCTTCAAAAAATCGCTTTTGAACAAACTCTCTCTCAAAAGGTGAAAGCCTCTCAATTGCCTTCTTTACAGCTTCAACATTTTCTATCTGTAAGATGTTCTCATCGCTCTTGCCAAGAACATCTCCAAGCGTCATCTCTTCATCCTCATACATGGTCTGGTCCAAAGACTGGGGAAGATAACTATTTGATGCTTCCATTACCTCTAAGACTTCTTCTGTGCTCATGTTAAGATGCTGAGCAATCTCTTCTACCTTCGGCGGTCTTTTTAACTTTGAAGAAAGCATTTCTGTCACAAGTTTTATCTTGGCAGAAGTTTCATATAATCTCCTTGGAAGTCTAATAATTGAAGCTCTATCTCTGAAATATCTTTTTATTTCTCCCATTATAGTTGGAGTTGCAAAACTTGTAAATTTATAACCTTTGTTGGGTTCAAACCTCTCCACAGCATTTATTAGTGCAACGCATGCAACCTGGTAAAGGTCATCATAGTCTATTCCTCTGTTGACAAACTTTTTTGCGATAATTTCAGCTATATAAAGGTACTTGTTTACAAGTTCATTCCTAAGCTCAATAGCCTTGGTTCTCTGATACTCTTCGAAGAGTCTATCTATTTTTTCATCATCAATCTCTAATGTCCTTTTTTCATCAACCATCAAATCAGACCCCTCGATGATATTTTTTTAGTTTCACAATATGACCATCTTCGGTTTTTTCAAACTCAGCCTCATCAATCAGGGTTTGAAGAATCATCTTTGCAAGGTCGTTGCCTGTTAACTCGCCATTTGGTACATCAATTCTTATATCCAAATACTCACTTGTAACGTTAAACTCAATAGATATTTTTCTACTTAGCTTTTCTATTTCAAAAAGGTTAAAAACCTCTGATATTGCCATTTTCAAATCCTCTATTGTCTCAAAATCAAAACCAGCTCGTGCAGCTATACCCGACAACGTTAACCTTACTACCATAATATATTCAGCTTTAGGCGGAATTGTTAACATAATTTGGTCCATATTTGATAATTGCCTCCTCATTCAATTCTGAAGACTTTATCAAGCCCGGTGATAGTAAAAACTTTCCTTACATTGGGTTTTAAGTTTTTAAGCACAATGTTTGTACCTTTTTGTCTTGACTTTTTTAAAGCACCTACAAATACACCAAGCCCAGTAGAGTCAATATAGGTAACATCGTTCATATCAATAATAACGTCATTTGACGATGTATCAATCAATGAATAGAGCTTGTCTTTCAAAGTTGGTGAAGAAAATATGTCAAGTTCACCTTTTAGCTCAATCACAATACCATTCTCAGAAATTCTCTCTTTTAAATCAAGGTTCATAACAAAAACCTCCGTAAACATTTTTGTATACTTATTATATCATTTTAAACTCTACTTTTCCAACCAGTATATTTTGTTTTCATGAATGTAAATATATGTTGGAATAAAAAGTTTTTCTGTTTTCTTGTATACAATAGCAATATCAGATGGATTTATATCTTTGAGATTGTACTTTTTCTCAAACTCTTGCGCAGCTGTTTTTTTGTCTATTATTTTCATGCTTTTTAATACTGAAAAACCTTTTAGATAAATTTTGCCACTAATAACATCTGCGCTGCTCGAATAATCTATAAAGCTGTCAACATCAAATATTCTATATCCGTCAAAGAAAACTGTAATCTCTGCCCTGTATCCCTCATCTACAGGAAAAACAGTAATTTTATAATCCTTTATGCCAAGTCCTTGTAAAATGAAGTTGGTTTTGTCATAAACACTTTTAAGAACATCTTCCTGCGATTCAAATTCTGAAAATCGGGAAATTAATATTGGTGTATCACTTTTGGCTACCTTAAAATTAAAATATCCTTCATAGACATTTGCCACAACAGTATCTTGTAACGTAGAATTTTCTTTTTCATATACATTAGAAGATACAACACTTGATAGAACATCTAAAATATATTCTTTGTCAATTTTTAGATCTTCTTCTTTCAAAACATAAACACTTTCAGACACTTTTTCATCTTCTTTTACTATCACATATTGATTTTCTTTTTTAATTTCCTTATTTTGTGTTGTAACAACCACAGATGTATCTGAACTTTTGGTTTCAGAAGCTGCTTTAGAAACCTTTTTAGTATTCTGCTCAGGTACCTTTTTTACATCGTTTTCAATAATCTTTTTGGTTGAAGATCTTGGTAAAGAACTGCTGATAGCTGGTTTTTGGGAACTAAATGCATTCTTGTTGTTATTTTTAATAGTAGCTGGTTTTTCAATAATGTCAGAAGATTTTTGGAATTCTGTCTTTTTTGAAGATGATGCAAAAAAAGTATTGTTTGTACTTTGCTTTTCTTTTACCCGTGTTTGACTTTTCTCAGGAATATTAATATCTTGCGAAACCTTCTGCTGAGCAGTAAAATCTCCACTTTTATTTTTATTATCATTTTGTTTAGTCTCTTGTCTTGTACTTGTATCCTCTTTGTGGAAAGCATTCTCCATCTCTGTCTTTACAAACGAGGTGTCCTGAACATTTAATCTCATCAAATCAAGTTTTATAGTTCCAAAAGCCACAATAGCTAACACTATAAATGCTGCAACTACAGTGGATATTTTTAGGAAATACCTTCTTTTTTCCCTTCTGTCATACTCTTTTAACAACATCTCTTTTAATTCCTGTTTAAACTCTTTCCGATACTCCACTTTAAAAGCCTCTTCAAAAATTCTGTCAAGTTTTTCATCATTCACTTTCATGCACCTCTTTTAAAAGCATTTCTTTGAGCGAATGCATTGCTCTGAAAAATAAGGCTCTTACAGCCACATCCGATTTGTTTTTTATCTTTGCAATTTCGTTAAACTTCATGTTTGCACCATACCGCAAAATCACAACTTCCTGCTGGTCTTTTGTAAGTTTTTTAAGCGCACTTTTTATCATATCTTTCTCTACTTTATCTAAAAACTCATCTTCCGGATTTCTTAGCACTGAACTACCAGATATTTTTTCAATACCAATAAATTCTTTTTTAGCTCTGTAATAGTCATTTACAACATTCTGAGCAATACGAAATATCCATGCACAAAAAGAACCATTTTCCTTCCACTCAAACCTGTCAAGTGACCTTAGCACTTTCATAAAGGTCTCGCTAGTCAGGTCCTCTGTAATCGGATGGTTGAACGTTCTGTAGTATATGTAAGAATAAATTTTGTCAAAATACATCTCATATAACTTTTCAAAGTATTTCTTATCCTTCTTTGCTCTCTCCACCAATTCTCTCTCATCCATTGTTTACTTTTAATCCCCTCTTACTTATTTTTTATCACACACCTAAAATTTTACTATATTTATTATAACGCGAAAAGCAAAAATTTCGTTTTGCTCTATTACCAAAATAACTTGCTTGGTCGTATAATAATAAAGACCAAAAAATGGTGAGTGTATAGATTTCAGACAATGAATATATATCAGATATTTGTTATAACTCTCTCTCTCAACATCGACGCACTTTTTTTTGGAGTCGCTTTTGGTACAAAAGGTATTAAAATTCTTACAAAATCAAAGGTAATCATATTTTTCACATCTATGAGTATCACCATAATTTCATTTTTCATGGGAAGATGGTTTGGCAAATTCCTTGAACCTCAACTTTCTTCACACTTGGGCGCCATTTTTATGATAATAATCGGCATAGTATTCGTAATTAGAACACTTCTTGAGAAGAACAGCAGCCCTTTACCTAAGACACTTGTTAACCTGTCTTTAAAATCGCTCGGACTTACTATAAAAATCATAAAAGAGCCTGTACTATCCGACATCGACAGCTCAGGCTCAATAGAACCAGTAGAAGCATTCCTGGTTGCTCTTGCACTTTCGCTTGATGGTCTTTCAGCTTCATTCTCATTGGGTCTTTCAAACCTTGCAAATATAGAGCAAATATTTCTCATACCAGTATTTCAATTTATAGCTATCTCTGCAGGAAATGTCTTTGCCTACTTTTTTAAGACTTTCAAAAAATCACTTATTGCCAATTACATCCCGGGGATTGTTCTAATTCTTCTTGGAATTTACAATCTATTTTAAAAAAGACAAAGAGGCTGAAAAGTCTTACACATAGCAAGACTACAGCCTCTTTACTTTTTACTATTCTTTGGCAAGTCTGTAAATAGCATTTGCATAGATTTTGCTACACAGCATGAGCCTGTCTATAAGGATATATTCATCTTTTTGGTGTGCAACCTCTTCATCACCCGGCATATTTGGACCAAAAGCAACAACATTTTTCGCCCACCTTGCGTATGTTCCACCGCCAATCACAAGCGGCTGTGTATCGTCATTTGTAAATTCTCTGTAAACCTCAAGCAACGTTCTGATTAAAAAGTGGTCAGCTTCAAAATAAAGAGGGGGAACGTTTGTGACAAGTCGATATTCAATATTGTAATTTTGAACTACTTCTTTTACTATCTTTTCTATCTCATCATATGAGGTGTCAACTGGATATCGAACATTTATTGTAAGGATAAGTTTATCTTTTTCTTTGCGTATCATCCCGGCATTTAACACAAGCTTACCTGACTTTTCATCCTCAAATCCAATTGAGAGTTTCTCGCCAAACACGTCAAATCCAATATGAGTATTGTAAAAGTCAATAAATCTTCTAAACTCATCCTCTTTTGTCCAAAGCTCATCTAAAATATCGAACATATAAGATATGGCATTCTCGCCCTTAAAAGGCAGGCTCCCGTGGGCAGATACTCCCTTTGTAACTATAATTGTCTTGCCAGCTTCTTCAAAAACCTCTGCCTTATCATTTAGTCCTTTTTTGGCAATAATTTCTTTGGCTTTTTGGACATCAAAACTACCTTCGAACCTGCACCTGTCAGGCACCATGTTAGGTCGCTGTCCACCCTCAATCTCAAAGGTATCTTCCACATCTTTTGCAAACTCAAACACCAAAAAACCTTTTTCACCCTGGATGACTGGAAAATCGGCATCTGGAGTAAACCCAACAGTAGGATATTTTGCTCTTTCAAAATAATACTGCAGACATTTAGAACCACCTTCTTCGTTTGTACCAAATACAAACCTGAGCTTTCTTTTAAGAGAAATCTTCTTTTCTTCGGCAAGCTTTTTAAGCACATACATGCCATAAAGAGCTGCCACAGTTGGACCTTTATCATCAACTGCACCACGTCCAAAAATTTTACCGTCCTTTACAACACCTTCATAAGGCGGTACGCTCCAGCCTTCCCCCTCAGGTACAACATCCAGATGACCTATCACGCACACATCCTCATCCTGATTCCCATATACTGCCTCAAGCGCATATCCGTCATAGTTCTTTGTTTCAAATCCCAAGTTTTTGCAAAGATTTTCACACGTAAGTAGCGCATCGTTTATTGCCTTGCCAAACGGCATATTAGGTGCAGGCATATCCTCAACGCTCCTGATTTTTATAAGCTGCACAGTAGTATTTATTATATCATCTTTTAAATCTTCAATTTCTTTGTCTATCAGCGCTTTTACCTCATCCATTTTTCCCCTTCTCCTCCCTCTGGTCTAAATAGTTTAAAACTCCTTTCAATATTGAGTATGAAAGCCAGTCCTGATACTGCTGGCTTTGAAGTAAAGATAACTCCATCTTGTTTGACATAAAACCACATTCCACCAATATAGCAGGAATTTTGAGGTTTTTTAGGATATACACATCTATTGGTTTTGGCTGTCGTCTGTTTACAAGCCCATTTGGCATATATCTTAGCTCATTTTGGACAAACAAAGCAACTTTTTTCGCCTCCTCATTTGATTTGTCATAAAACACCTGCGCACCAAAGTACTTGCTCACAGGAAAGCTGTTTAAATGAATGGAAATAAAAACTTGAGGATTGTTTGCAAGCACAATCTCTTTTCTTTTTTTCAGGTCATGCGACTTTTTGTCGTGTTCGCTCAAATCATCTTCTGTTGAGCGCGTAAGAACCACTCTAAATCCGAACATCTCAAAATACTCTTTCAGCTTTTTTGCAATCTGAAGGTTTATCACAGACTCTTTTATATCGCCGATCACTGCTCCCGGGTCAAACCCACCGTGCCCGGGGTCAATAACAACAAGATTCTTACCTTGATAAGTATCCTCATTAAAAATTTCAGCAATTTCGAATACATACCGATTTATAAATAAACATGCTATCAAAATTCCAAAAGTAAAAAGTGATATACAAATCAAAAATAGATTTTCTCTTATACTTTTCAACCCTTCTATCCTTTCCTTGTTCCTACTTTTTCATTCTCATAATTAAATTTTATGCTCATCTTCTTCTTTATCATCCTGTAAAAATTCTTTTATACTCTTTGCAAAAAGAACTGGTGTGAGAGATATAACAATCACTAAACACAAACTCAAGTAAAACCCTTTAGAAAATGGCTTTAAGATATTTTCACCAAGGTAAGCATATAAAAAACATGCAGGCACTGTTCCTATAAATGTGGCAAGTATAAAGTCTCTGTACCTTATCTTTGAAAGACCGCATATATAATTTATTACATCGTAAGGAAGGATTGGCACAAGCCTCAAAAGTAGTATGATTAAAAAACCTTTTTCTGCTATCTTCTTTCCTACATCTGAAAACTTTGTGTTTTGCAATCTTTTTTGTACATAGTCTTTACCAAAATACCTTGCAAACACAAAACCAATAGTAGAAGAAAGAATAGTCCCAATAATGAGAATTATTGCTCCAAACATAGTACCAAACGAAAGTCCAGCTGCCAGCATAAATACTCCTGCAGGAATAAAGATTATAAATGATTTTATTGAATAGAGTATTAAAAACACAACTGGAGCCCATACACCAAAATGAGAAATATATTGTTTTATATATTTAGGGTTCAACTGATGCTGCTTTTCTGCGTATACAAGAGCAAACATTGAAAGCACTATGATAAAAATAAATATCCAGAGTTTAATCTTATCCTTTGCTCTTACCTCATCAACCATTTCGACTTTGCTCACCTTCTTGTTCGAAACTCTCAAATATCATACTTTCAATAAAAAATTGGTTAAAATCCTGAGAATTCGAAAGTTCAATGTAGTTTACATTTTTACACAGACTTTGTGCTTCAATGGCTGCTTTGCTACTTAACAGAACAAGCACAGCACCTGCTACAGCACTGTTTCCAACAGCCACTATTTTATCTTGTAGTTTCTTTGGGATTATGCCAATTTCAACAGCCGACCGGGGATTTATGTAATTACCAAATCCACCTGCTAAATATACATTTTCAATTTCATCTTCTGTAACGTTGGCATGTTGAATCATTGTCTTTATCCCGGCTGAGATTGCTGCTTTTGCAAGCTGAATCTCTCTTATATCTTTCTGAGTTATATAGACTGAGTCGGTTATGAAAAATGCCTGTTGTCCGTTTACCTCCTTCAAATATTCTTTATATGTCTCATTTTTATCACAAAACTTACCTGTTTCATCTATTATACCTTCTTTTAGCATATAAGCAATAGCATCTACTATTCCAGAACCACAAATTCCAATCGGCCATTTTGCCCCTATTGTGGTAAAATGCACTTTGCCATTTTCTATTTTAACACTGTCAATTGCACCTTCAACTGCACCCATTCCGCATGAAATGTTTACACCTTCAAATGCAGGTCCTGCTGCAGTCGAACATGCAAGCATAAAACTGCTGCTTCCAAGCACCATCTCACCGTTTGTCCCAAGATCTAAAAGAAGAGAAATTCTGGGGTTCTTGTACATCTTCGTTGAAAGTACTCCCGCAACTATATCAGCACCAACATATGCTGAGATGCTGTTTAAAACCTCAACTGTTCCTGCTTGATTTATTTTTAGCCCTATGTCAGCCGGTTTTGCATAAATCCTCTCAGTAAAAACAGGAACAAATGGTGAAATAGCAATTGTCTGTGGGTCAACTCCCAAGAGAAGGTGTAGCATGGTTGGATTGCCAACAATAACTATTCGAACAATATCCTCTGTCGAAATAGAATTTCTATCAACAAGCACTTTTATTGCTGTATTCAATGCATTTATAATCTCATTTTGAAGTATAAAAAGTCCATCTTCTTTTTCTCTTGCAAAATCTATCCTTGATATAACGTCAGCACCAAATTTTCTCTGTGGATTTATAAAGGAATAATAATCCACAACCTTTTTTTGAATCAAGTCAACAAGATAGCAAACAACAGTGGTTGTCCCTATATCCACAGCAACACCAAATACAAAAGATGAAATCTTTACATCTATAATCTCTTCTGAATATACCACCGCATAAAATTCACTGTCTTTCATTTTCGCAAGCTTTTGCAAAGTTTTTGGCAAAATTTTTAGCTTATTATCTCCAATTGCTTCTTTTAGTATTAAATCAAAACTCTTCTGACCATCCAGAGAAGGTCTTTGTAAAACCACTTTTTTTACAATTATATTTTCTTCATACCCGAAATCATTCATGACAAAATGTGAAAGTATATTCGCATTTTCAGAAGATTCTTCTAAAAATATCTCTATATCCTCATAGACCTTCAGGCAACATGCAAGTCTAACTCCACGCGAAATTTCTTCACTTCTTAAGTGTTTCTCCTCTTCTGATGTAAAATTATCCATGTAAGGAGTTTGACCCTTTTTTACTGTTACTTTGCACTTTCCACATACGCCCTTTCCCCCACAGCTTGCCACAATTTCAACTGAGTTTCTCTGTAATACATCCAAAAGAATTGAACCCTTTTCTACTTCTATCTCTGCAACAATCTGATTTTTTGCATAAACTTTTACAATAGGCATTTTATATAAGTTCACTCCTTTTTTGGCATAAAAAGATTTTCTCTTATCTTTTTAATTGCCCCTGTCTCATACACTGCCTTCAAAAACACAACCAGAAGTGGCCCTATTACAAATCCCCATGCTCCAAACACTTCAACACCTGCATAGATAGAGACAAGTGTTGTAAAGGTCGAAATTCCCACCTGGCTTGCAACAATCTTGATAGACGCAAATTCGCGAAGACCTAAGATTATGAGATAAACAACCAAAAGTTTCATCCCAAAATTAGTGTCCCCAGCTATAAAACTGCCAGCTATCCACGGAAGCAATATTATGCCAGAACCTATAATTGGAATTATGCTCAAAAGGCCCAGAAGGAGGCTTACTACCAAAAAGTAAGGTGCTCTTATTATAGAAAGTCCTATCAGTCCTGAGAGAAACATCAAAGCCGACAAAATTATCTGAGATTTCGCATAATCTACAACAGAATCTATAACTTTAAAAACAATTGATGAAATTTCTCGGTAAAGCTGAGCTGAGAAATTTTGAATCAGCCATGCTCTCATTTTATGTCTGTCGCGCATAAAGAAAAAGCTTGATAAAACAGAAAAAAACCATATAGTAATACCTTTTAAAGTTGCAGGTATAACCTTCACAACTTTTAGACTCAATGTGGCAATCTGATTTAAAACATTTGTAATCTCATTCACACCAGATTGAATGAAATTCACAATAGGTACCGGCAGACCTGAATATATATTTTTTACACTTGCAAAGAGCTTATCTAACATCTGGTATATTTTGTCATAGTCTATGTTTTGAAGGCTTGAAACTAAACTCATACACTCATTTACAAGAATGTATATGCCTTCTGCAAGCATAAAACCAAGTATTAAATTCAAAGCAATCAGTATAAGAATTGCAGAGATTGTTCTGCTTACCTTTCTTTTTTCCAGGTATTTTAAAAGCGGTTCAGACACCTCTGCAATGAAAAGTCCAATAATAACCGGAATAAAAGCCTTTATAACAAACCTCATAAAAATGTCAAATGTCCTGATTAAATACGCACATGAAAATATAAATGCGCTAATTAGGATAACATAAATCATAGCAACCACAAACCGGTTTTTTGTAAACTCCCTCATCATGACAAATAATACCCCTTTGTGATTTTTAGAAAAATCTTTTTTGCATCAAAATATCCTTCCAGTGCTTTTTCCATTTCATTTTTAGTTGCGCCTGTAAAGTCAAATCTCAACACATCAGCCATCACATCTTTATCATCTATATATAAAAACGCCGGGTTTAATATTTCGTTTTTCTCGCTCTGGGTTTTTATAAGTTTCAAAAGTTCTCCTTTTCGGTCCTGTAAATACTCTCCTTTTTCGAAAAATTTGAGTCTATTTATCATAAGTGGAATTTTGCCAAAGATAATTATCTCTATTTCACTTTTTCGTGCACTCGTGTAGATTTCTGCAATTCTTGTTTTAGATAGCTCAACAGAAAGACAGATTCTTTTACAATTAAGTTGCTCTAAAAATCTTAATGAGGCAGAGTTTGTTGTGTTCAAGCTAAAATCAAAATAAATTTCAAAGTGGTGCTTGAAAATCTCATACTGTCCAAGGTTCCTTACTAAAACCTTCTTTATACCCTTTTCTTTTATCTTCTCAACCTCAACCCTTTTCAAATCTTCATCGTGTGTTATCCTGTCAAGATAAACAACCATGTTGTCATCTATCTTAACATCAAAAATTATATTGTAAGGCACATAAATTTCATAGTCTGAAAGATTGCGTAACTCACACCACTTTTTAAGCTTTTCAAGTTGCCAGATAGAATCCACCATAAAAGAAAACCGGTGGTTCCTGTCAAATGACCGTACATAACAATCTCCAAGATACCTTGAAATTTCAATATCTTGGTTTAGCTCTTTCTTGTAAGAGCTAATTATCTTTTGAGAAAGCTTTTCAATCAAAAGCTTTCTCAGACGGTTTAATTCTGAAACTTTCACAAAACAGCCATCTTCAATATGCGCATCAAAATTTCCCATCTCAAAAACTGTCCCACCAAGTTTTGAAAAGCTGCTGATTACAGCCTCAGATGTAACCTCTTTCTCTTTTGCCTGCTGAACAACTTCTCCTTCTTCTTCTACCACAAATCCATCACTCATAGCTAAAGCTTTTATTCTCTTTCCTTTTTCAATCCATATCTTGAAATCAACCTTCCTAAACTTTTTTTCCAGCTTCAGCTCTTTTTCTATCTCTTTTTCATGTTCTTTGCTTCTTACAATAAACACCTGACCCTCTGAAAATTCTTTTAATCTCTTTTTTCTTTCAAAATCAACTTTTACTTCAAATATCTTATCGTCTTCTTTTGCAATATTGTTATTTATTTCAAGAAGAATCTCTTCGAAATTTTTATTCCTAAAAGAAATTACATCACCATTTGAAAGATTATATGAAGTCTGTAAAAAAAGTTTTCCATTCTTAAAATAGAATTTTCCAATAAAAAGACCTGTATTATTAGGTGCAGATTTAAAGATTATTCTATCTATACCAGCATTTTCTAAATATCCAGAGCAGAAATTCCCCCTATTAAAAACAAGTAAGAGTTTTTGCCTATCAGCACTATCAATTGTTATTTTGCCTTTCTCGTAATACATATCAATATATTTTCTATATATTGAGGTCACAGTATACACATAATACTGGTCCTTTAATCTCCCCTCTATCTTGAAAGATTCAACTCCTGCTTTTATTAGCGTATCAATATTTTCCAAAAGACAAATGTCCTTTGGTGAAAGAAGAAAACCTTCATCAATTTCTTTTTTCTCTTTGTCTAAAAGTTTATAATAAAGCCTGCAAACTTGAGCACACTGCCCTCTGTTGCCGCTTCTTTTGAAAAGAATGCTTGAAAACAAACATTGACCAGAATATGAAACACATAAAGCTCCATGCACAAAAACCTCAAGTTCAATACTGCTTTGCTGTCTTATGTTTTTTATCTCATCTATGGATAGCTCTCTTGAGAGTATAACTCTTTTTACTCCTAAGTTCTCCAAAAACTTTACCTGAGCACAGTTATGAACTGTCATCTGTGTACTTGCATGAACAGGCATGCCTGGAAACTCTTTTAAAATAATAAAGAGCAAACCTAAATCTTGCACAATTACAGCATCAATTCCTTCCTTGTTTGCAAATTCTACAAGTTTTAAAGCTTTTGGCATCTCGTCATTGTAAATCAGGGTGTTTATTGCAAGATATATTTTTTTCCCTCGCTCATGGCAAAAATCTATAGCTTTTCTAAGCTCATCTTCTGAAAAGTTCTTTGCATATGCCCTTGCTGAAAACTCTTTTGCACCAACATACACGCTGTCAGCCCCAGCTTTGACTGCCGCAACAAGTTCTTCAAACCCGCCTGCCGGTGATAATAACTCTACCTTTTTCATATTTCTTTGTCATCCCTCTGCGCTTCTTTTTCAAAGTATTTCAAAATACTTCTGTAAATCTGGTCAATTGATTCTAATTTAAAGATTTCTTTTTTGTTCCCATACGCTAAAAAAGGGACTTTATTTTTTGTATGCGTTTTTGTTGACAAATCCTCTACATTACCATGGTCAGATGTCACAATAAGACAAGTATTTTCCGGAAGATTCTCAATTAGGTATAGCATAAACTCATCTAAAAGTTTTAAAAGCTCTAAAGCTTTTTCCATATCACATGAGTGCCCTATAATGTCTGTTTTAAAATGTTCAAACAGGACAAAATCATTTTTGTGTAGTACATTCAAAAGATTTTCAGCTGCCTTTTCAGGTAAAAAAACTGGTACCTCATATCCACTTTCAATTAAAACGTGGTTTGTGATGTCAAAATAAACCCCTTCTCCTCTTAAAAGGTCTTCCACTGTTTTAAATTTTATTCCTGATATCAAGGTCATGTAGCTTGTCACAGACATCTTAAAATTCTTGTCATTTAATAGCTTTTGCAAATACTCGTTTCTGTAAACATTTGCGAAGTCTACTTTAAAGCCTTTGTGTAAAAGAGTAGTAAAAATATTTTGTCTTTCAATTATTCGCTTGAGGCTTGGGGTAATCTGCCCGTTAATGTGAAAACCTACCTCTTTTGCCGCATTTATACCTGAATAGATTGTAACCTGACCAGTTGCACTTTGTGGCAGACCTTCAACACCAAGTGTTGCATCTAAAAACAAGACATTTCCTTCTTTTAAAAAAATGTCATATGCTTTTGGATGATAATAAAAAAAGGGGTTGTGTTCACTTTTCTCCCCTTTTCCAACACCGTCTAAGAATATAAATAGCATTTTCATTTTACCTATCACCGTCAAATGCGTTTATAAAATCATCAAGTTCTTTTTTGGTTTTTTCAAGTTCCTGCTTTGTCTTTTCAAGTTCTTGATTAAGATTTTGAATAATTTCATTTAACTTTTCAATCTCTTGATTTTGCTGCAAGAGCTTTTCCTCTGCCTCTTTTAATTTCTCTTTGTATTCATCAACTTCTTTTTGATATTTTTCCTTTTCTGAAATCACCTTTGAAAGCTTATCATCACATTCTAAAAGATGCTTAAAATACTCGTCTGCCACTAAAAATGCTGTAAGCATTGCTGACAAAGACGTAGAAAGCTGCGGCTCATTAGCCACAACCTCAGACATCTTCTTGTTTATATAATTTGCAATTTTCATTATGTACTCTTCATCTTCGTCAGTTTTCAATACATAATTCATACCTGCAATCTTTACTTCAATTCTCTTCAAATTATCTTCTCTCCTGATATTTTCATCCATCGGCATACATCCTTAAAAAGCTTTGAAAGTGTTGTTAACTATATTATAGATTTTTTTAGGTTTATTTGCAATTGAGATTTAGAAAAGTACTTGTATTGTTGAATTCAAAAAGATAAAATCAAATTATTAAAAATACTTTTAAAAGGGGATAACTCAGCATGTATGTAGCAGATTCAAACAGATACAACAACATGTTATACCTACGATGCGGTCAAAGCGGACTAAAGCTTTCGGCCATATCTCTTGGCTTTTGGCACAATTTTGGAGATGGTGATCAATTTGACAACATGCGCAAAATAGTTCAAAAGGCTTTTGACCTTGGAATCACATACTTTGATTTGGCAAACAATTATGGTCCTCCACCAGGTGCGGCTGAAGAAAATTTTGGAAGGATTTTTAAGCTTGACTTAAAGCCTTACAGAGACCAAATAATTGTTGCAACAAAAGCAGGATACACAATGTGGGAAGGTCCTTATGGCGACTGGGGCTCAAAAAAATATCTTCTTGCAAGCTTAGACCAAAGTCTAAAAAGAATGAACCTCGACTATGTTGATATCTTTTACTCTCATAGACCAGACCCTCAAACGCCAATTGAAGAGACAATGGAGGCTTTGTATCAGGCAGTACATCAAGGAAAAGCTTTATATGCTGGTATTTCAAATTATAATCCTGAACAAACCAAACTGGCGTATTCAGCTGCCAAACAAATGGGATTAAAGCTTATAGTAAATCAAGTTCGATACAACATGTTTGCAAGAGACGTTGAAAATGGTCTTTTTGATACATTAAATGAGCTTGGCATGGGAGCTGTCATCTACTCGCCTCTTGCTCAAGGACTTCTGAGTGATAGATACTTAGATGGTATTCCTGAAGACTCACGGGTTAGAAAATCAGGTGTGTTCTTAAAAGAAAGTGATATAACACCTGAGAGAATTGAAAAGGTTAAAAAATTATCTGAGATTGCAAAAAGGCGCGGTCAGACAGTTTCACAGCTTGCACTTGCTTGGATTTTGCGAAATAAAGTTGTAGCATCAGTAATTGTTGGTGCAAGCAAGGTATCTCAGATTGAAGATAATGTGGGATGTATCAATAATCTTGAGTTTTCAGAAGAAGAATTAAAAGAAATTGAAGAAATTTTGAAATAATCATTATTTTTCTTTTAAAAGAAAAATGGGCTGTTTTTCTTCAATTGGAATAAGCAGCCCCTGTTTTTTTAGTTTTTATCATGTGTTTCTTGAATAATCAATTTTTTGCTTTCCATATTGTTGTAATATTTCAAACTATTTCATCAAGTACTCCACTAATTGTTTTGCTTTCTTTAAATAAACTATAACTCTTTAAATCTTTTATTACAAATTCATATTCAATGTCAAAAGGTTTTATTTTTACTTTCCATACACCAAACACTTTACCTTTGATTGCATTTATAAAATTATACCTCATAACACTCCAAAAATATCTATAAGGATGTTCTTGGTTTGTAGGCTTTACATCAATGTTTATTGTAAATACAAGTTTTCCTTCTGGATTATACCATTCCATTGACACTTGGCTTTCCTTTTTAATATTCTTAGCCTGACACCATACAATTATAAAGTCATCTACTTCACTGAACACCTTTTTTATATTCACTGGTTGATAATTTTCGTCTAAACCATTACAAGAATAAATTGTAACAATTTCAATCTTGCATCCCTTCTTTCCTTAGTTTTCTGTTATTTATTCTCTTTGATACAAATTTGTAAACATAATAACCAACCAACCCAAAAGCAGCTACTGACCAAAGCCATTCAATTTTCAAGGCTTTTAGTGCTACATTTATTAAACTGCCCAAAACAGGTATAACGATAAACCCTGTTAAAATAGTTATAAAAATAATAAATACTATGGATATTCGAAAAAGAATATCCTTTGCCTTGAATTTTTTACTCATGACATTTTCCCTTCCTTTTTTATCTACATTTTAATATGCTCCTCCATCAAGTGTCTGGAACTATTGTTGCTACCCAGTACTTCTCTTATATCAAATAAATATTTTTCTTCCATTACAGCTCTTTGTAAAATAATAATGAGCCGGGCTTTTGTACTGTCACTTTTTGCTTTCCTAAATTCCCCATCTTCATTTATTCTGTTACTTGCCTTCTCTAAAACTTGCAATACCATTTTTTATTTTGTGAACTATGCCCGCTATTCATTAGAAAAAGGAACTTTGAAAATTTTCTCTTAAATACAATAAGCACATATAATTAAAGCACCTATATACTAAAGCTACTCTACTTTCAAATCTTTCAGAAGTACTCTTATTAAGCTGCTCACAATAATCAAAATTACTAAAACAACTAAAATAACAAACATCAACATCATATGAAAAAGAATTTCTCTTGTTTTACGTATTTGCCTTATAATATTCTTTTCGTATTTTTTAAATATTTTAACTAATATGTTCCTCCACCAATAAGTTTGTGTAATCCATACTCCACTTTTGTGATGGCATTATCAATTGCTTTACCCACTTTGGTATTATCAAACCACTTTTCTACACTTGCTATTTTATTAGTAACAGTCGCAATAACACTTACTGTGCCTTTCCCGAAAAGATATCCTTCGCCCATACCTTTCAATACTCCACTTACTGTTTTACTTGCAACCTTTCTCTCCAGCATTGTAAAACCACTTGTGGCAGCCCTGTACGCTTTCACTCCTCCACCTATTCCACCTGCTGCAATTGATACTATATTTGTCAACGTATTTTCTCGTAAATCATTAGCAATAGAACTTACAATATGATGAGCTATTTTTTGGATACTATTCATTTTTACCCCTCCATCCTCCTTTAAGCGTAATAGTATAAAATTTTCTGAAGTCAAATTTATCAAAAAAAAAAAAGTCAATAATAGTTTGTTACAAAAACAATTATTGTTACAAGCAAAATGTCTTTATAATACGCACAAATAATGACTTAAGATATGTAAAAAGCTGCCGTATAAAAAGGCAGCTTTTTGAAAATCACTCTTCAAAACTTTTTATACATTTCTCTTTTTGTCCCACATATTGGGTAAAATTCCAGAGCTTCATCTAAAACTGTATGTCCTCAAACAGTGCAGATATAAACATTTTTAATCTCAATATTCTGTCCTTCTTTTGCAGCATCCAAAGCAACTTTGAAAAGCTGGGCGTGAATTTTTCTGGTATATAATAAAAGGCAATATAGTTCTTTCAATTTAAAGGAACAATTAGTTATTAATAGTATGAATTAACAAGTAGTGCTTTTTATCCTTCTTTTCTACTGCTGCAAACCAAACGTTATATCCACTTTCGCCCAACATAGCTCCATATTGGTTTACAAACATAAACAAAGGCTCAGCTTTGATAATTGCTTTTTTTAAATTAACATTGAATATCTTGTCAAAACTATTAACAAATTCTTTTTCATTTTTTATAGTTTTCTTTTTACCATTAATTTTGACATCAATAGGATATGCTATTAATTTTGCAAGTGCTTTTCTGTTGTTTCTTATTAAATAGTTTTGAACACTAATAGCGAATTTCACTACTTCTTCATCTGGAAAACCAACCAAATCGAATCTTCTACCGTATTCAGCGTAGTTTTTTCCAATAAGCTTAAGTTTAAAAATTTCCTTATCTTTGCCATTACTCCAAGTTCCCTCAATTATATCTGCTGTTTTTATATTACCTCTAAATGTTCCAATTACTTTACCTTTTTGGTCGAGTTCATTCAATTTTATTTTCTCTTCCTTAATTATTCCTTCTAACTTTATATACTTTTTTACACCCTTGTAAGCATATAACCCTGTAACTTTTGAGTTGTTAAGGTATATACTCATTACTACATCGTTGTTCCCTTTTTTACCACTGTAATCATAATAGCCTCTTTCAATTTTATCGTTGCTTAAAACAACTGCATTAGGCAAAATTAAAAACATAATTAAGAATGTAGTGACAACTTTTTTTATTAACTTCACAAGATACCACCTCACTAATTTCGTCAGTTTTTGCCCAAAACATAAAAATAAATTTCCCTCAAAAAGTAGTTTATTATTCATTTCCTTCCAGAGTCCAAAAATTAATAAAATCTCTAAAGACCAATTTCCTTTTTTATCTTTCTCCAAGTATTTATATCTGTAATCTTGTAATCTCCCTTTACAAACATCTTCCATTCGTCGTATCTGCGCCTTTGTAAACCTTCTAAAACTTGTCCCTTAGCTTTTGACCAAGAAAGAAAATCGTCTCTGAGCTCTCTTTCTAATTTAGTGTCAATACCATTTTTAACAACTTTAATTATATCATCACGAGTCTTAGACATTTCATTATTTGTCCATGCCGAACCAACATTGAAAGTAAAGCTCACTAAAGCATCAAATTGATTTTGTGAAAGTTGAATCTTATTGTTTTCCATAAACTTGTTTATTGCATCAGTTGCACCTTTGATATCATTTTTGAAAAACTCATATGCTTTTTCTTCAGTTATTGCTTTCTTGGGTTTGTTAGTTTTAAGGTCAACATATTCTCCCAATTCTTTGTCTCTGAGTACATGTCCAATTCCGATAGTCCAAACACCATCTTTGTCTCTATAAGCAATGGAGGAGTATCCTTCATATGACTTAACAAATTCAAATAGAGCTTTGCTTGGTTCTAATCTTTTTATTGCTGCTGGAATATTTTGAGTTTTTGAAGCAGCATCTATTTTCGTGGAAGACAGTTGAGAATTTAAAGTTGGCAGTGTTGTAGAACCTGAAAGTTTCGGTGTTAAGGAACCACCTCCATTTATCTTAGGCGTATAACATCCACTCGTCCTCACTGGCGAGACACTTGCTGATATTCCACCTGAATAACCTCTATCACCCAATACAAAATTGTCTGAATACCCCGGTGTTATACTCGCACTGCTACTCTCTTTCCTGCTTGCCTCACTTTTACCTTTTAAAGTTATTGAACCTCCACTTGCCACCTTCGGTGTATAATACCCATTCCAAGGGAGTTAAAATAAAATTGTGTCCACTGTATAATTAGTATTGAAATAATCATCGAAGGGGGCTACTTAAGAATGAATAAAAACGAAATTATTGAGACTGCTAAAAACATGGCAAAAGAAGCAAGTATTAAATATGTATTGCTTCCTGTGATGATCCTAACCGCCCAGCTCTAAAGCAACTAAAAGTAAAACTTGCAACACCTGCCTCAAGTCTTGAAATCTCTGTCCCTCGCACACGCTACTTCCAATTTCCGACCTTCTATCCTCTTCTTCCCACTACAAAAGAGTTGATAGTTTTCCTACTTACCTGCTTATGTCGCAAGTATGCCAATGGTTATTCTTGAGCGTTCCCTTGTTCAAACTTTGAAAGCTTTGAATCTTCCATATTCCGAAAATGAAATACTAAAAATCAAAGAAGACCTTAAAAATGAGCTTGAGTTTCCCAAACAAAGAGAACTACCAACAAGTGCTTTTGCACTTATTATTGATGGTTATTCAGAAGTGAAATTAAAGATAGTTCTAAAGTTAAACAGGCTACTTGTTATGTTGTTCTTGGTATCAATTCAAGAAAGGTAAAATAAATATTTTTTGGTGTCTATACTTTCTTTGGGCAAAGAAAATAAGGCTTACTTAAACAAAAGTATTTGAAGACCTAATTACAAGAGGGCTTAAGGAAGTTCTAATTGTTATTGGTATTATAGACGCTATCAAACTTGCTTACCCATTTGCCGACCTTTAGCTTGCTTTTGTACACCTTAAGCCTAAATGGCATAAAACATAGACATGAGAAGATGCTTCAGCGTTTAACAAGAGTTTAGACAAAATCAAAATCTCTTCTTTTGACTCCGATGAAGCTGTGTTGAAATTTAAAGAACTTTGTGATGGATACCTTTCATAATATACTCGATTTATTAAAGCAATATCAGAAAAAGCAAAGTTTTACCTTACTCATATGAAATATCCTGAGGAATTGAGGAAACATATCTATACCACAAACGCCGTTGAAAGTACAAACAGTATGATTGAAAAAAAAAGAAGTAAACTCAGGTGGATATTTTCAGTCTGTTGAGGTTTTAGAAATTAATATTTACTTACAGCGAGAAAACTTGCGTCGTACAAAATGGAAGAATGGAGTTCTAAATAATTAGAAAGTGTCTTAATAATATAACCCAACTTTACAACTTACGTTATAAATTGGAAATACAAAATTTTTGACAAGTCTCAAGTATAACTTTTTTCAACTTCATTATACTCTATTCAGTGCTCTTGACTTATAAAAACTTTAAAAATGGCAACGCTAAAAAATATACATAACTCTAAAAAGTTTCATTTTAAGTAGTTTTTAAATGATTTTTATCGCCATTTCTGTCGATTTTAATTTATCTTTTTCTTATATCTTTAAAGCCTAAGATTCCTATTCCTACTGTAAAGCTTTTTTAATGTAATCTATTCTTTCAGTATAAAAAGTATCATTATACACATACAAATGATTCATTTTTGGAATATATACAAAATAAAGAGAAAGCTCTCCAAATACGCGCTTGCCTTTTCTGTAATATCTATAAAATTTATATCCTTCTTTCATTTCAAAGAGCATATTTTGAACTAATTTTTCATTCAAAATTGACTCATCATCTTCCTTTCCATTTTCGTCGAAAAAAAGTGGTTTCAAGTCATCAGGAAGCTTCTTTTTTCCTAAGGAAAAGGTTTTTACATGATATAAAACTGTTTTAATGTCATCTTGCATTTTCCTATCTAAATTGTCTGGTATCTTATTATTTCTGATATAAAGCCAGTTTGAAGTCAGCTTTTCTAATTTGGGTTTGGCTTTTTCATCAAAAATTAATAGGTCAAGAAAGTAGGTTTCGCATTTTACAATTTTCTCTTCTTTTATCGGTTCAGGAAACTCTATATTAAATATCTTATACAACCTAATCCATTCAGCTCTGTTTTTTACATGCTTCGGCGGATTGGAATTGAAATAAATCGAAAATACTATTATACCAACTATAAAAACAAAAAAACCCATGACTGATAAAACAATTAGTAAACAGAAACCTCTCAAAGTTTTTTTGCCTATCATGGATTATCACCGCCTTTATTTTTGTAAAAGAAACTAAAACTTAACTGTTTCTATTTTGATCAAAATTTCGTATGAGTTAACAACATCCATATTCTGCAAATCTTCTCCAAATTCATTCAGCCATTTACCAACACCTATTTCTCCCCTTACCAAGTCCAATATTTGTACTATTGAACTTTCTTTCTTAACATTGTTATCAAAGTTATATGTATCCTTAAGCCATATACTTATGGTGTTTTCATTTTCTTTTTTAAAATACAGGTTAGCATTGTTTATTGCCAAATAGAGATCTAAATCTTGCTCCTTAGAAAATGTTACTTTAAAAAATTTTCCATTTTGATCTTTCTCTTTTTCTTCCCCAACTTTCATTGCAGGGAGTAATTCTTTAGCTATAGAAATAATATACTTCCTAACTTTCTTATAATCTTCATTCTCCCTTATTTTTTGAGACAATTCACTTTTTTCATTGGAAATTATAATATCATTCGGATTATCCTGCAAGGAATGTTCTAAAAAATTTATGGAATATTTCAAACTATTACTGCTGGCATGTCTTAACGCTTCTAAAAGATCTTTTAATATTACTCTTAATACAATTTTTTCAGTTTTAGATGAGAAATCCTCAACTTTTTGTCCAATGCCATCTAAAAAATCTCTGAATTTATCCGCTATTGAAAGAGAACCTGAAAGTTTCGGTGTTAAGGAACCACCTCCATTTATCTTAGGCGTATAACATCCACCTGTCCTCACTGGCGAGACACTTGCTGATATTCCACCTGAATAACCTCTATCACCCAATACAAAACTGTCTGAATACCCCAGTGTTATACTCGCGCTGCTACTCTCTTTCCTGCTTGCCTCACTATTACCCTTTAAAGTTATTGAACCTTCACTTGCCACCTTCGGTGTATAATACCCATTCCAACTTATATCACTCCTATATAACGTCACACAACCACCTGGCAACTTCCTCTACAATAAAGTATATCTTACCCTCTGGACTCCTCAAAATCTCATTCGTAACCACTAACTTCTTGCCACCAATTTCTATTTCCTTGCCATACATCTTAATATCTCACCATTACCCTTCAATATCATATTTCATCATTTCGTCCATCAATTTATTCATTAGTTTTTTAATTGAGTTACAATCTTTTTTATAAAATTTTGTACTAAAACTTTTCTTTTTGTTAACCTATACCCTGGAATTTATATGCAAATCTTATCTCACGCATCTTTATATTGTCAATCCCGTCTTTTCTTTTTTTAAATTAATTTTTGCGATTTTTTCAATATAAAATTCTTCTTCCTCCAAATATCTTGAAATTTCTTCAATTTTCTCTCGCTTTCATAATTAAACATAAGCAAACCTCGGTGGCTACCAAGTAAACCTTGTATTATTCCCCATGTCAAACACAGTAGCTCACAAACAAGAATATTCTCTCTGTAATTTATTTGAACATAATTTTACCGAAAATATTTCGGTAACATTCCCAATACATATTTAAAAAGTAACTTCCAGCTATTGACTGTAAAATTATAATACTGTTATAGCTTTGTATTGATTTGCAAATATCGAAAAAGAAAATTAAATTTAAATACAAAATGAAAAAGATAAAGTATTTAAAATTTTATTTCAAATCAATTACTGCTATAACTTTGTAATCTCCCTTCAATTTTTTGAACAAAACAAAACTTCCAACAGGTAGACTATTAATAATTTTTGCTTCACAAAGTAAGAATTCATCATTATCAAGTACATATATTACAGGTGTTTCATAATTTTTACCTGCCTTATTGAGTATTTTGTAAATTCTGTTAACAATCTCTTTTGTTGATTGTATATTATTATATTGGATATATTCTATCTTATTTGTGAAATAAATACTTTTTAACTTTTTGATATTATTAATCTTACCTCCTAATTGAACTGTAGAATGAAAAAGTTCCGAAAGTTTTACTGGCAGTTCTCCATCTACTGGAAAAATAAGACCTGAAGATATTTCATTCGGTTTATAGAAGTTTCTAATGTTTTTCCCTCGCAAGCCATATCCACCAGTTATATAGTTTCTTATTACTAAAATCCCATATGGATTTGCAATGTTTACAAACTCTTCAATATTTCCTGTTTTGATTGCATGCACAAATTTATTGACAGTTTGCTTTATTTCAGATGTAGTATTGCCTTTGGTAAACGAACAAGAAATCAAAGTAATACACATTAAAATTAGTACAATTATTCTACAAAAAGCCTTTTTCATTTTTTCTTCTCCTTTGTATCAATTAGTTTCCATGTCGTCATGATATTGATTAATTTTTTACTATATTCAGGATCGGTAGCATAACCAGCTTTTTGTAACCCTTCTGCCCATTTAATAGGATCACTTGTTTTAAATAATTCTTGATATCGTTTATTATTTCTTAAAAATTCACTATGATCTTTTATTGATTCTTCAAAGTTGTTATATGCTCTAAATCTATCTTCAATTTTTATTTTTTTACCATTGACATACTCTGTTGTAGTAACAGTAACACTTCCTGCTGGGTCTTCCCCTTTTATCCCAAATAAGTTGTAACTATATTGTCCTGTCTTTTTATCAACGGGAACAGACTTTCCATAATTCGATTCAAGTATAGCTTGAGCTGTAATAATTGCAGCTGGAATCCCTGTTTTCTTTTCTACTTCTTTTGCAGCTGCAAATACAGCAGCCACAAAATCTTCCTTACTCATATTAGAAGTTATTGTTTTCACTTCAGTTAGAGTTGAAGAACCTGAAGGCTTTGGTGTTGAAGAAGCTCCTCCATTTATCCTTGGCGTAGTATAACATCCACCTGTCCTCACTGGCGAGACACTTGCTGATATTCCACCTGAATAACCTCTATCACCCAATACAAAATTGTCTGAATACCCCGGTGTTATACTCGCACTGCTACTCTCTTTCCTGCTTGCCTCACTATTACCTTTTAAAGTTATTGAACCTCCACTTGCCACCTTCGGTGTATAATACCCATTCCAACTTATATCACTCCTATATAACGTCACACAACCACCTGGCAACTTCCTCTACAATAAAGTATATCTTACCCTCTGGACTCCTCAAAATCTCATTCGCAACCGCTAACTTCTTGCCACCAATTTCTATTTCCTTGCCATACATCTTAATATCTCACCATTACCCTTCCATATCATATTTCATCATTTCATCCATCAATTTATTCATTAGTTTTTTAATTGAGTTACAATCTTTTTTATAAAATTTTGTACTAAAACTTCTCTTTTTGTTAACCTATACCCTGGAATTTATATGCAAATCTTATCTCACGCATCTTTATATTGTCAATCCCGTCTTTTCTTTTTTTAAATTAATTTTTGCGATTTTTTCAATATAAAATTCTTCTTCCTCCAAATATCTTGAAATTTCTTCAATTTTCTCTCGCTTTCATAATTAAACATAAGCAAACCTCGGTGGCTACCAAGTAAACCTTGTATTATTTCCCATGTCAAACACAGTAGCTCACAAACAAGAATATTCTCTCTGTAATTTATTTGAACATAATGTTACCGAAAATATTTCGGTAACATTCCCAAAACATATTTAAAAAGTAACTTCCAGCCATTGACTGTAAAATTATAATAAGGTATGATTACGTAAAAAAGATTTTGCAGCGAAAGGAGAATACAGTTTGAGAAAGCTTCCCAAAAAGGAACCTATATTTTTGCCAGATGAGTGGAACATAATAGAAGATGGATTTCATCCTGAAAATAATTTTATGCTTGAGACCATATTTACAGTTGCAAATGGATATTTGGGTCTGAGGGGAAATTTGGATGAAGATTTCCCCGACAAAAAACAAAGTTTTAAAGCAACGTATATCAACGGTTTTTATGAAGAGTTTGATATAACCTATCCAGAGGGTGGATATGGATTTGCAAAGCGCGGAGAGGCAATGGTAAATGTGGCTGATGTGAAGACATTTGAAATAATGATTGAGGGTGAAAAATTCAATTTATTCAGTGGAAAAATTTATAAACATATCAGAAAACTTGACATGAAGAGCGGAACGGTAGTACGAGAAATACTCTGGGAATCTGAACGTGGCAGAAAAATTTATATATCTTTTGAGCGTCTTGCATGCTTTAAAAGACAGCATTTAGGAGCAATCAACGTCAGAATAAAACCTTTAAATTTTTCTGGCAGAATAAAAATTGTAAGCAAAATAGATGGAAACTCTTCAAATCTTCTTGAGACAGAAGATGTGAGAGTTGGCTCGGGAATAGAAAAATTTCCTTTTGAAACAATTAAGGCTTGCCATGCTGAGCTTAGTGGTTTTTTGATGCAGAAAACTAAAAAGAGCAGACTTTCATATGGCTGCATGGTAGAGCATGTTTTGTACTTTGATGATTTTCAATATAAATCTTTTACTGACAAAGAAAAAAACCTTGTCATATTTGAGATTGAATTTGATGCTGAAAAAGATATGGAATATAATTTGACAAAATATTTTTCATACTTTACACAAAGAGATATTGAAGAAGATTTGATTGAAGAGCGCTGCGCTGCTGAAATACTTGAAGCAAAAAAGATAGGTTTTAAAAATCTTTTGAAAGAGCAAAGAGAATTTTTAGAAACCTTTTGGGAAAATGCTGATGTTGTGGTAAAAGGGGATCCTAAGATTCAGCAAGCTATAAGATTTAGTCTATTTTCACTGCTTCAATCAACAGGTAGAAATGGTATTTCAAATATTGCCGCAAAAGGTCTCACAGGTGAAGGTTACGGCGGACATTATTTCTGGGACTCTGAAATTTATATAATGCCGTTTTTTATTTACACATATCCAGAAATTGCAAGAATGCTTCTAATACACCGCTACAATCTTTTAAATGCAGCAAGGCAAAGAGCAAAAGAACTTCATCATAGTGGTGCTCTTTATCCATGGCGAACAATTGCTGGTAAAGAGTGTTCAACTTACTTCCCAGCCGGAACTGCGCAATATCATATAAACGCTGATATTGTCTATGCCATTAAAAAATACTTTGAAGTAACAGATGATTTAGAATTCATAAAAAGTTATGGTGCAGAGATTGTATTTGAAGTTGCAAGATTTTATTCAGAACTTGGCCATTTCAGTGAAGCAAAGAACGGAAAGTTCTGCATATTCTGTGTCACTGGCCCTGATGAGTATACTGCGCTTGTTGACAACAACGCTTATACAAACTACATGGTAAAGATGACCCTTGAGTTTGCTACAAATCTTTATACTCTCTTGAAAGAAAAAGACAGCGATGCTTTTGAAAAGCTTTGCAGAAAAATTGAGCTTTCAAGAGATGAAGTCTTGCTGTGGAAAAACATTGCTGATAACATGTATTTGCCGTACAATCCAGAGCTGAAGATTATTCCTCAGGACGATTCATTCATCTATAAAAAGAGGCTTGATTTGTCAAAAATCCCAGAGAGTCAGTTTCCTCTTCTTTTGAACTGGCATTATTTAGACATCTATAGATATCAAGTTTGCAAACAGCCAGATGTTCTTTTGCTCATTTACCTTTTAAGAGAAAACTTTACATTTGAGGATTTAAAAAATAACTATGAATACTATGAGCCAATTACAACACATGACTCATCACTCTCACCCGCAATCTTTAGCATCCTTGCAGCAGAACTTGGGTACTTAGACAAAGCATACGAATACTTTGTATATACAGTAAGAATGGACCTTGACGATTTAAATGACAATACAAAAGATGGAATCCATGCTGCTTGTATGGGCGGTGCTTGGCAAGCTTTGCTATTCGGTTTTGGTGGAATGAGAACAAACAAAGGTATACTTTCCTTTGCTCCAAAGCTTCCTGAAAAACTTGAATATTTATCGTTTAAAGTAAGATACAAAGGAAGAGTTTTGAAAGTGGAAACAACAAAAAGCATTACTTCCTATACACTTTTGGAAGGTGAAAATATTCAGCTTTCACACTATGGTAGCAGTTTTGAATTGAAAAGAGGACAGACTAAAGAATTTATACTTGCCAATTAAAATTTTAAAGGCTGTGAGAAGATTTGCGCTTTCTTCTCACAGCCGTTTTTGTTGAGCTTACAAAGATATTCAGCGCAGCTTTGCTGTTGATTCTCTTTTTACAAGCTCTGGCTCTAAAATAATGTGGTTTATTGGCTGCTTTGAAATCAAGTTCAAAAGCAGATAAAATGCTGATTTGCCCATCTCACTCTTGTTCTGTCTTATTGTTGTAAGAGTGGGGGTGATGTAACGTGCCAAGGATATATCGTCAAATCCAACAACCGAAACTTTTTTAGGCACATCCACACCAAGTTCCTTTAATCTTTTTATAAGACCGATTGCCATCATGTCTGATGCAGCAAACACTGCTGTGACACCTTTCTGGACAAAATAGTCTGCTGCTTTAAACCCGCTTACCTCTGTAAAATCACCTTCATAAATAAGTTCACTGTCAACCTGAAGTCCGTTTTTGCTCAGTGCTAATATATAACCGTTCAATCTTTCTTGACTAACATATGCTTTTTTGTGACCATTCAAAAATCCTATTCTTTTGTGTCCAAGGTTAATCAAGTGTTCTGTTGCAAGCTGTGCACCTTTTAGATTGTTTGTTGTCACATAACCTATATTTGAGTTTTTTATTGGAATGTCAAGCAAAACAACAGGATAGGTACTTTTTTGTATTTCATTCAGATACTCATCATCCATTTTTAGTCCCATAATGAATGCACCTTCAAGCCCTTTTTCCTGCATAACCGTATCAAAAGAGATTCTTTTTTGCTCCTCTGAAGATGTTGAGAGCAAAACAACCTCATAACCATTGTCCATTGCAGCTTTCCTGAAACTTATAAGTATCTCATAATAGAAAACACCATATATACCTTCTTTCTCCATGTCTTCAATGAACAGTCCAACTCTTTTTGTCTTGTTTGTGACAAGGCTTTTTGCAAAGATATTTGGTGTGTAATTTAGTTTTTTGGCCATCTCTATTACCTTGTCTCTTGTTTCCGGGTTTATATCTGAGTAATTATTAAGCGCCCTTGAAACAGTGCTTGGTGACAGTCCTAAAGCTTTTGCAATATCTTTTATGGTCACATTCTTATTTTTTCTCATTTTTCGCGTTTCTCCCTCTGTTTTTTGAAATGTTTTACTAAAACCTTGAAATTAATTATACACTTTCTTTGCCTTATTTTTCAACATTTTTATTACTCTTTAAGCCCTGTTGTGACTATTCCCCTAACAAAATATTTCTGAAATGCTACGAAAACTATTATGGTTGGCAAAGAAAGAAGGATTGCTCCTGCTAAAACCTGGTTCCAAAATTGATAGTACTGACCGTAAAATGAGTTGAGGCCTACCGGCAGGGTATACAACTCTTCAGACGAAGCTATGATGCTTGGCCACATGAAACTGTTCCAGTTGCCCACAAATATGAATATAGCTTGAGCAGCCAAAGCTGGCAGGGATAGCGGTAAAAATATTTTAAAGAATATTCCAAACCGTGACAGCCCGTCAATCAATGCTGCTTCTTCTAAATCCTTAGGAATTGTCAAAAAGTACTGGCGCATGAAAAATACATAGAATGCACTTACAAGCCATGGAATGATTAGTCCTTTGTATGAATCAATCCAGCCAAGTCTGTTTAGAATAAGGTAAATAGGAATCAAGAGTACCTGCCCAGGTATCATCATTGTACCTATGATAATGTAAAAAATAACCTTTTTCAGCGGAAAGTCAAGTCTTGCAAGAGCATATGCTGCCATGGAATTAAAAAGCAAATTACCAGCTGTGACAGCTACTGCAACCACAAAGCTGTTAAAAAGCCACCTCATAAACGGAAACTCTGTTGTGATGTATTTATAGCTACTGAAGCTCAACTTTCCAAAGTCAACTGAGAATTTTGTCACATCTTCTATAGGTTTTAAAGAAGTTATAACTGCAATCAAGTAAGGCACTAAGGTTATCAGTGCCCATAAAATGCAGATTGTATATAGAACTATTTTGACTCCAATCCCATAGGTATTTTCCTTCTTCCACACCTTTTTCTCATCTCCTTTTTCGATAATCCAGAAAAATCGTTACTTAATATGACATTTCCTCACCAAAGAACTTTCGCTGAATTAATGTTAATACAAAGATAATCCCAAACACAACAAATGCCATAGCTGAGGCAACTCCCATGTTGAACTCTTTAAAAGCTGTTCTGTATATCATCACAACCATTGTCATTGCTTTTCCCATGGGACCACCATCAGAACCGCCTATAATGTATGACAAATCAAACATTTGAAGAGTGCTAATAAAAGATACAACTGTGTTGAAAAATATCATCGGTTTTAAAAGAGGTACTGTGATTTTAATAAGCTTAATAAATTCTCCTGCACCTTCAACCTCTGCAGCTTCATAAAGCTGGTCTGGAATTGTTGAAAGTCCAGACAAAAATGTAACCATATAAAACCCTACAGACCCCCAAACAGCAACACTGACAATTGCCGGCATCACAAAAGAAGGTTCATTGAACCAGTTTCGTGGAGTAATCCCAATATGCCTTAAAATCTGATTCACAATCCCATCTGTTTTGTACAAAAACAGAAATATAATTGATACTGCTACAGGTGATGTAACTGTGGGAAGATAATATGTTGTCCTGAAAAACTCCTTGAATTTTACCTTGTCATTTACTATCACAGCTAAAATGAGAGCAATAATAAGCTGAGTAGGAACAACTAAAACTGAATAATAAAGTGTATTAAGAATAGAATCTAAAAACATCTTGTTTGTCAGCGCTTCTTTATAGTTAGCAAAACCTACAAATTTAGGTGGAGTATCTCCTAAAAATGAAAAGTTCTGAAAACTTATCATAAAAGCTTTTACAAGCGGGTAAGCAAAAAATACACAAAAAGACAGTATATAAGGAAGCAGCATGACAAAAGCTGTCAAGTATTCTTGCGTTTTTGTTCTATTTCTCATTTTTTATTCACATCCTCCTATAACTTACAGTTATATTCTTATAAATCAAGGCAGGCTTTTTTACCTGCCTTGATTATTTTCCCAGGTAGTATTCTTTTATTTTACTTCATGATTTGCTTTACTCTTTCCTCAATGTTCTTCTTAAGGTCATACTTTTTGCCAATTACATAGTCTTCAAATGCTTTGTTGAAGACATCCACAACTTTTGTGCCATCCAGACCATAGAAATAGACCTGCGCATATTTCGCACCATCAACAAGCGCTTTTCTCTCTGGATAAGTCTTAGCAAAACTTACACCTGCGCTCTTCAATGAAGGAAGTGCCAGACCTGCTTCAACCACATACTTTTGTCCACCTTCTCCAGTTAAGAATCTTATAAGTTTGAACGCTTCAGGTTTGTGCTTTGAATTCTTGCTCATTACATATGCAACGGTGAATGCCATTGTTGACTTACCAGCTGGTCCTGCGGGAAGTTCTGCAATTCCATATGAGTCTTTTGGTATCTTTCTGTCATTTAAGAATGGAATCATCCAGCCACCTTCAATTGTCATAGCAGCTTTCTTGTCAGCAAATGCATCTCCAACCCAGCCAGCGCCTAAGTCCTTCGGAGTCTTGCATACTCCTTCTTTGAAAAGGTCAAGTGCAAACTTTAAACCCTCCAAAGCTTTCAGGTCTGTAAAGACTGGCTTGTTGCCATCAAATACTTTACCCCCATTTTGATATGCAAAAGGTTGAATTCTTGCAAGTTCAAGGTTCATGGTAAGACCTACAACTTTGTCTGTTGTAAGTTTTTTAGCATACTCTTTCAGCTCCTGCCATGTCTTTGGTGGCTGTGTAAGACCTGCCTGTTTGAACATCTCTTTATTGTAGAACAAAACTAATGTATTATAATCCTTTGGAAGTCCATACACTTTTCCTTTGTAGATGAATGGCTGGAGAAGTGCTGACTCATAACCAATTGTTTTGACATTGTACTTTTTCATCCAGCTGTCAAGCGGCTCTAAGACATTCTTTGCAATGTACTGCCAAGCTGGCATTGAATCCATGTAAAAGATATCAGGTTCTGTTTTAGATGCCATGAGAAGCTGCATCTTTTGATTATAGTCACCGACAATTTCAACTAATTTAATATCGACATTGGGATAGAGCTTTTTGAAGGCTGCAATTTGGTTTTGAACAATCTTCTTCTCAGCAGGAGAAGATGACCACGCACCCAGCTTTAAAGTTATCTTGGAAGTGGCAAAAACATCTTTTTGTGTAACAAACGCACCTGCAAGCAAGGAAAGTAGAAAAATTAGTGTTAATAAAATTGTTAGAAATTTTTTCATAAAACAAACCTCCTTTTTGAATTAAATATTTCGGAAATGTTTTCGATGATTTTATTATACAACAAGTTAGTAATCTTGTCTATAGGTTTTTAATTTAATTTTTAAATTTTGTTTATTAGGTATAATCAATGCTGTTTCATATTCTCCAAACTTCCAAACTTTTTTCGAAATCTTTTCGTGAAACTAAACTCCCTGTGAAATTTTTTTCCCACAGGGAGTTGTTACTCAAAAGCCTATAATACTATTTCTTTCCCTCTTATCTTGATTTTTATTTTGCTTTTCTCTACTCTTTTTTTGATCTCAACATTTTCGGCAGTTACAGTAAAATCCAGTAAGTTTCCTTTCCACCAGATGCTAAATTTCAAAGCTTTCCATCTTTCAGGAAGCCACGGATTGACAGATAGAACATCATCCTTTTCTATTTTCAGACCACCAAATCCAAATATCAAGGCTTGCCATGTGCCGCCCAAAGAGGCAGCATGTATCCCCAAAGCTGTGTTGCCCTGATTGTCTTCAAGGTCTGTCAAAGCGGTACGCATAAAGTTTATATATGCTCTTTTTGTCTCGCCCACTCTTACTCCCATCAAAGCATAGATGCTCGGGCTCAATGACGATTTGTGCATTGTCCTTTTTTCATAGTAGTCATAATTTATTTTTATAACCTCTTCATCAAACTGGTCGCCGAGCAAATACAAAAGCATCACAACGTCTGCTTGTTTAACGAGCTGATAATTATTCAGCTTGTCAAGCTCAACACCTTTTGGCCAGACTGGCATATTGTTGCTGTCGTATTCTTCAATAACAAAATCTTTAAGATTAAAATATCCCTCAAACTGTTCAATCAGCTTTGTTTCAGGATGGTATGGAATATAAATCTTTGATGCAACTTTTAGCCAGTTCAAAGGTTCATCTTCTGATAAGTTTATTTTTTTTACTAACCTTTCAAAATGGCTGGGGTAATTTTCCTCTAAGCGTGTCAATACTTCATAGGCCTTCTCCAAGTTCCACTTTGCAAGATAATTGGTATAGGCATTGTTGTTACAATGTTCATGGAACTCATCCGGACCTATCACATCATTTATTTCATACTTATCCTTTTCTTCATTGTATTTACAAATAGAAGCCCAAAATCTTGCTGTTTCAATCACAATTTCCGCACCATAGTTTAAAAGAAACTCCATGTCATCTGTTGCACGCACATACTCTAAAACTGCAAAGGCTATGTCTGCTGAAATATGATATTCTATATCCCCCGTCCATATTCGAACAGGTTTGCCAAGGTAATCATATCCCCACTTTGGTGTTTCCTCTTGTCCGGTGTCTGCAGACTCCCAGGGGAACTGCGCACCTTTGTATCCATTTTTCCTTGCATTCTCTCTTGCAGCGTCCAAAAGATTGTACCTGTACATCAGCATTGACCTTGCAGCTTTCGGGTTTGTGTAAATGTAAAATGGGAGCATAAATATCTCTGTATCCCAAAAAACATGGCCTTTGTAGCCTTCTCCGTGAAGGCCTTTTGCACCAAGGCTAACATGTTCATCTTCTGGATTTGCCATACTAAGCAGATGGAAAACGTTGAATTTAAGACTTCTATCTGCAACCTCATCACCAATTACCTCAAGCTTAGCAACATCCCAAAGCTTGTCATACTCTTCTATATGTTCAGAAAGCAGCCTCTCAACACCTAATTCTTTTGCTCTTTCAAGCTTGTTCTGTGAACTTTCAAAAATATCCTCAACGTTTTCTCTCGAGGACACCAATACACTCAGCTTTACAATCTCATAACTTTTTCCTTCTTTCGCTTCAACCTCAAGGTTTTCGGTAATAACGCTTCCTAAATCTTTTACAAATCTATTAAAATAACATTTCTGACCATCTAATAAAACCTCTGTAGAACTTGCCATTCCTACTTTATATCTTTTATCCTTTGTTGTAATATCAAGGAATATACAGTTTTTGCAATCCCTTTTATCTTTTACTTCATAATGTTTTACTCTATCGTTTGGAATATCCTTAGAGTTCATAGTATTGGCATCGATAAAACTTTCTACATTTAAAACTGCTGAGTAGTTTTCACAAACCACATTATATTTTTGAACAATAAGATTTTTATTTTTCATGCTGACAAATCGAAATCCTTCTATTGATGTAATTCTACCCTTTTCATCTTTTAGTCTTAATTTTCTGAAAAGCAGTCCCTGTTTTAAATCTAAAACTCTTTTAAACTCAAGAACTTTACATTTCAAAGGATTCAGATATTCTCTATTTATATATATCCTAAGACCTATTGGATTTGGCAAATTTACAAGCTCTGTAACCTGAGCTATGTCTTTGTCAAATACACTTGCTATGAAAGTTCCTGGGATCTCATCACAAAAACACTCTTCGTTGATTCCCCTTATTCCTATATACCCATTTGTAAGAGCAAAACAGGTTTCATGTTTATGTGAAACTCCAAAACTTTCCTGTTCAATCAGCCAGTTTTTTTCTGAAAGTTTCATTATTGAAAACCTCCTAAACCATTTTGAAAAGTTTTTCATGAAGATTCTCAAGAAGTTCCAAGTTAACATTGGTCAATTTATCAACCACGTAATGAGCTTCTTTGAGCCTATCAAATTGACCATCTCTACAGACACCAATTGTAAGCATCCCCGCACGAATACCTGCCTTAACACCATCTATGGCATCTTCAAACACGGCGCACTCTTTTGGATTTACGTTTAGCCTTTGTGCAGCAGTAAGAAATATTTCAGGGTCAGGTTTCCCCTTTTTGAAATCATACCCTGTTACAATTGTGTCAAACATATTGTAAATTCCTATTTTGGTTAAAATTTTGGTAGTATTTTTGCTTGAAGAAGCAACAGCAAGTCTTATATTGTTTTGCTTCAAATGATTTAAAAGCCATATGCTATCTTCAAAAGCTTCTAAATTTTCTTGTTCAACAAATTCCAAAAAATATCTCTGTTTTTCCTCTGCCATCTCTATTAGCTCGTCTTCAGGCACATCATATGCAATGCTTCTTATTCCATCTAACCTTGGCTTTCCATCAACTTTCCATTTGTAATCTTCATATTCAAACTTATAACCGTGGCTTTCAAACATCTTCTTCCATGCTTTGAAATGTAGCTTTACAGTATCTGTTAAAACACCATCCATGTCAAAAATGGCTGCCTTGATTTTTCCCATGAAAAGCAAACCCCTTTGCTGAAATTGTGGTATAAGACTATTATAAATGGTTTTCGAATTGTTTTCAATATCGTTTTCGTTTATTTTCGATTTCCTGAAGTAAACTACTTGAAATGTTAGATAATATTTTTTACAGGGAGTTTCAGGGAAGAATTAATTTCATAAGTATAAATGCAGTGAAGACATGAAAGTTAAGAAAGTTAAAAATTTAGATGGAATAAATATATTAAAATAATCCAGAACAATAAAAATAGAAACCAGAAGGAAAGTTAAAAAGAGGGCGGAGTACGAACACGTCCCGGTTTTTTATTGTTTTAATTTGCTAAAAAAGAAGTTGTAGCTAAACATTTGCATTTTTTGTTTTCAGCTTGCTTGTTATTTTTTTTAACACATATACACAAAAATAAAAAATCCGGCAGCCACCTACTTTCCCGTGCCGTCTCCAGCACAGTATCATCGGCGTTGCGAGGCTTAACTTCCGTGTTCGGAATGGGAACGGGTGTTTCCCTCGCTCTTTCGCCACCGGATTTGTTACCTGTATTCATCTTTTTCAGCACATTTTTAAGCAGCCTCGCAAGTGAATAGGAGGAAAGCTCACTTGGTCAAGCTCCTCGGGCCATTAGTACCGCCTTGCTCAACGCCTTACAGCGCTTACACATGCGGCCTATCCACCTGGTAGTCTACCAGGACCCTTACCACCTCATCGGTGTGGGGTATCTCATCTTGGGGTGGGCTTCACGCTTAGATGCTTTCAGCGTTTATCCCATCCGGACTTGGCTTCCCAGCCGTGCACCTGGCGGTACAACTGGTAAACCAGCGGTCCGTCCAACCCGGTCCTCTCGTACTAGGGTCAGCTCCCCTCAAATACCCTGCGCCCGCGGCGGATAAGGACCGAACTGTCTCACGACGTTCTGAACCCAGCTCACGTACCGCTTTAATGGGCGAACAGCCCAACCCTTGGGACCTACTTCAGCCCCAGGATGCGATGAGCCGACATCGAGGTGCCAAACCTCCCCGTCGATGTGGACTCTCGGGGGAGATCAGCCTGTTATCCCCGGGGTAACTTTTATCCGTTGAGCGACGGCTCTCCCACTTGAAAACCGCCGGATCACTAAGCCCGACTTTCGTCCCTGCTCGAGATGTCTCTCTCACAGTCAAGCCACCTTACCGCCTTTGCACTCATACCGCACGATTTCCATCCGTGCTGAGGTGACCTTTGGGCGCCTCCGTTACCTTTTAGGAGGCGACCGCCCCAGTCAAACTGCCCACCTGACAGTGTCCCATCACTCGGTTCAGAGTGTCTGGTTAGTGCTCCAGTGCACCCAGAGTGGTATCCCACCGCCGGCTCCATGGAGGCTGGCGCCCCCACTTCTCCGCCTCCCACCTATCCTGTACAGGGCACACCAAAACACAGTGCCAGGCTGCAGTAAAGCTCCACGGGGTCTTTCTGTCCAACCGCGGGTAACCAGCGTCTTCACTGGTACCACAATTTCGCCGGGCACACCGCCAAGACAGCGCCCAAGTCGTTACGCCATTCGTGCGGGTCGGAACTTACCCGACAAGGAATTTCGCTACCTTAGGACCGTTATAGTTACGGCCGCCGTTCACTGGGGCTTCGGTTCGGAGCTCATCACCCCTCCCCTTAACCTTCCAGCACCGGGCAGGCGTCAGCCCCTATACCTCGCCTTTCGGCTTAGCAGAGACCTGTGTTTTTGATAAACAGTCGCTTGGGCCTATTCCCTGCGACCTAAGACCTCTAAAGCCTTAGGCACCCCTTCTCCCGAAGTTACGGGGTCAGTTTGCCGAGTTCCTTAGCGGTGCTTCACCCGTCCGTCTGTGGATCCTCTCCTCGCCCACCTGTGTCGGTTTCCAGTACGGGCACCTGCCTTCGCCTACGCGACGCTTTTCTTGGCAGTGTGAAGCGCAGCACTTCGCCTACTATAATTTCGGCTCCCCATCACGGCTCACGGTTATCGGGTAAGCGGATTTGCCTACTTACCCCCGCTCGCCGCTTGGCCGGGGTAGACCAACTCCCCGGTTGCCTGCTCCTCCTGCGTCCCGCCTCGTAGGATATCCTCCGGCAGGTGGCTCAGGATTATCAACCTGATACCCATCAGCTACGCCTTTCGGCCTCGCCTTAGGCCCCGGCTAACTCTGGGCGGATTCGCCTTCCCCAGAAACCCTTGGGCTTCCGACGGGCAGGCTTCCCACCTGCCTCGCGCTACTTATTCCGGCATTCTCACTTCTGCCTCGTCCACCCTGGCTTCCGCCTTGGGCTTCGCCCTACCGCAGAACGCTCCCCTACCGCTGCAGCTTCCGCTGCAACCCGATGCTTCGGTGTGTGGCTTCAGCCCCGAGTATTTTCGGCGCCCAGCCGCTCGACCAGTGAGCTGTTACGCACTCTTTAAAGGAATGGCTGCTTCTAAGCCAACCTCCTGGTTGTCTTCGCGGCTGAACATCCTTCTCACACTTAGCCACATCTTCGGGACCTTAGCAGTCGGTCTGGGCTGTTCCCCTCTCGACCACGGACCTTATCGCTCGTGGTCTGACTCCCAAGCTTATCACCGCCAGCATTCGGAGTTTGATAGGGTTCGGTAACGTTTTTGCGCCCCTAGCCCAATCAGTGCTCTACCTCCAGCGGCTACTCGCTTGAGGCTAGCCCTAAAGCTATTTCGGGGAGAACCAGCTATCTCCGGGTTCGATTGGAATTTCTCCACTACCCTCAGCTCATCCGACGCCTTTTCAACGACGACCGGTTCGGGCCTCCATGTGGTCTCACCCACACTTCACCCTGGCCAAGGGTAGATCACCCGGTTTCGGGTCTACTTACGCATACTTTCGCCCTATTCAGACTCGGTTTCCCTGCGGCTCCAGCGCTCTCTCGCGCCTTAGCCTCGCATGCGTAAGTAACTCGCCGGACCGTTCTTCAATAAGTACGACGTCAGGAACTCTCGCCCCCTCCGTCTGCTTGTAGGCACAGGGTTTCAGGCTCTATTTCACTCCCCTCCCGGGGTTCTTTTCACCTTTCCCTCACGGTACTCGTCCACTATCGGTCACCGGTAGTATTTAGCCTTGGAGGGTGGTCCCCCCTGCTTCACACCAGCTACCACGGCACTGGTGCTACTCAGGATCAGAAGCACCACTCTACTACGCTTTTCGCCTACGGGGCTATCACCCTCTACGGCTGGCCTTCCCAGACCATTCGGCTAAGCGCCTCAAGTGGCCCTGCGCTTCCGTCCTACAACCCCAC